>NZ_BDLR01000028.1:0-39881 GCF_002049395.1 Carboxydocella sp. JDF658
GTGAGGGCAGAGGAGAACTGGAGGATAAACTGGGGGGACGGCCCCGGGGCCTGGGGGGGTTGCGGAGCTGGCTCCGTCAGCATCCCTACCGGGTCTATTTCGGTTCCCTCGTTTTCCTGACTCTGGCAGTGATAGGGCTGTTGATGGGGTATGTCAGCCGGGCCCAGGGGGGGTGGAGCTGGAGGCTGCTGGCTTTGCTTCCTCTGGTGGCTTTGCCGGCCAGTGAAATCGCTTTAACACTGGTCAATTTCTGTGTCAGCCGGCTGTATGCTCCCCGGCCTTTGCCCAGGCTGGAACTGCGGGAAGGCATCGGGCCGGAAAATAGCACAATGGTAATCATTCCTACTCTGTTGCCTAAAGCCAGTAAGGTGCAGGAGCTGGTGGAAAAGCTGGAGGTTCATTATCTGGCCAACCGAGAGGAAAATTTGTATTTCGCCCTGGTGGGGGATTTCAAGGATGGTCCGGAGCCAGAGGCTGCGGATGATGCGGAAATTGTGGCTGCTGCTCTGGCGGGGATTGCCGAGTTGAACCGGCGTTATGCTCCGCAGCGACCGCGCTTTTTTTACTTCCATCGGGAGCGGCGCTATAATCCGGCCCAGGGCCAGTGGCTGGGCTGGGAACGGAAGCGGGGGGCTATCATAGAGCTCAATGACCTGCTTCGGGGCGTTCCTGATACCAGTTTTACTGTACTAAGTTGTGAACGGGAGCAGTTGCCCAGGGTGAAATATATCATCACCCTGGATGCTGATACCAGTTTGCCCTTAGGGACAGCCCGCCAGCTGATTGGTACCATGGCCCATCCCCTGAACCAGCCGGTGGTTGACCGGCAACGGGGTCTGGTGGTGCGGGGACATGGCCTGTTGCAGCCCCGGATTGGGGTGCAGCTGGAAAGTGCCAATCGCACCTGGTTTAGCCGGATCTTTGCCGGCCAGGGAGGAATAGACCCCTATACCACTGCCGTTTCTGATGTTTATCAGGACTTGTTCGGGGAAGGGATTTTCACCGGCAAAGGTATTTATGATCTGGATACCTTCCAGACCTTGCTCAAGGAAGCTATACCGGAAAATGCCGTCTTGAGCCATGACTTGCTGGAGGGGAGCTATCTGCGGGCCGGGCTGGTGACGGATATTGAACTGCTGGATGGCTATCCCGCCCGCTATCTGGCCTATTCCCTGCGCCAGCATCGCTGGGTGCGGGGAGACTGGCAGCTTTTGCCCTGGCTAAAAAGCCGGGTCAAGGATCGGCAGGGGCAGTGGCGGCCCAATCCCCTTTCGCCGCTATCCAAATGGAAAATCTGCGATAACCTGCGCCGCAGTCTGGTCAGCCCGGCTCTGGTGCTACTGGTAGTGCTGGGAACAGGGCTGCTGCCGGGTAGCAGTCTGGTCTGGCTTGGCCTGGGCCTGGGAACAGTAGCTCTTCCCACCCTGCTCTATTTATTGAGTGAAGGGGTACAGGGGCGGACGGTGCTGACAGGGGTAAGGGCCAGTGTATACCAGTCCCTGTTGCAGTTCCTTTTCCTGCCCTACCAGGGCTATTTAATGCTGGATGCCATTATCAGGACGTTAGTGCGGGTGCTGGTGACCGGCAAAAATCTGCTGGAATGGATTCCGGCCGCTGAGCTGGAGACCTTGCTGAAAAACGACCTGGCAACCTATTACCGCAAGCTGTTCATGGCTCCGCTGGCCGGGGTGCTGGTAGCAGTTCTGGCCTGGGGACGGGGAGAAAGCCCGGCAACAACAGGGCTGGGCCTGCTGGTTGGCCTGACCTGGCTGCTGGCCCCGGCGGTGGCCTGGTGGGTAAGCCGGGATTATATGCGAGCGCCAGAACGCCTGACAGCGGCGGAGGAGGCGGAACTAAGGCGGCTGGCCCGGCAGACCTGGGCCTATTTTGAGGACATGGTGATAGCCCAGGACCATTATCTGCCTCCTGATAATTACCAGGTGGATCCGCCTAAAGGGGTGGCCCATCGCACCTCTCCCACCAATATCGGATTATTGCTGGTCTCCACTCTGGCCGCCCGGGACCTGGGTTTCCTGGGGACAGGGCAAATGCTGGAGCGAATCCAGGCTACTCTGGCTACGGTGGAAAAACTGGAAAAATGGGAAGGCCACCTGTATAACTGGTATGATACCCTGACCCTGCGGGTACTGCGGCCTCGCTATGTCTCCACTGTGGACAGCGGTAATTTTGTCGGCTATTTGCTTGTACTGGCGGAAGGAATCAGGGAATATCTCAAGCGACCTGTGCTGGAGCCGGTTTTGCTCCGGGGGCTGCTGGACACGATCGCCCTTTATAATGAGGAAGCAGGCAACGCAGGGGCCATAACTACCGGGGAGCTGGAAAGCCTGCTGGCCCGTGCAGAAAGCAGCCAGGCGGAATGGCTGGTTCTGCTGGAACAGCTGGAAGAGCAGCTTCAGGGGAGGACCAGTTCTTACTGGGGCCAGAAGGTGCTGGCTATGGTGCAGGTCTTGCGGGCGGAAATGGCCTGCAACCAGGAGGAATTACGGAGTCGAGGCGAGGATTTGCTGCAGCGAATTCAGAATCTGGTGGAAAATACCCGTTTTGCCCCCCTGTACGACTCCCGGCGCAAGCTCTTTTCGATCGGTTACCATGTTGATGAAGGGCAGCTGACCAAATCCTATTATGACCTTCTGGCTTCAGAAGCGCGTCTGGCCAGCTACCTGGCCATTGCCAGGGGAGAAGTGGAGGCTCGCCACTGGTTCCGGCTGGGGCGGAAGCTAACCCGGGTAGAGGGGGATAAGGGACTGGTCTCCTGGGCGGGGACCATGTTTGAATACCTGATGCCCCTGCTGGTAATGCGCACCTATGAAAACACCCTGCTGGATGCCACCTATTCCTTCGCCGTCAGAGTGCAACAAAAATACGGCCAGGAGCGCGGGGTACCCTGGGGGATATCGGAGGCAGCTTATTATGCCTTTGACCTGGCCCTCAATTACCAGTACAAGGCTTTTGGCGTGCCTGACCTGGGTCTGAAGCGGGGCCTGGCCCAGGAACTGGTGGTAGCTCCCTATGCCACCATACTGGCTCTGCCCCTGGTGCCGCGAGCGGCTCTGACCAATTTGCGACGGCTGCGGGAAGAAGGGCTGGCAGGCATCTACGGCTTTTACGAAGCCATTGATTATACCCTGGGGCAAAAAGCGGTAGTCAAAAACTACATGGCTCATCACCTGGGCATGAGCCTGCTGGCTCTTACCAATTTTTTCACCGGCAACAGTATGCAGCAGCGTTTTCATGCCAACCCGGCTGTGAAAGCGGCGGAAATCCTGTTACAGGAGCGCATACCGCTGAAAGTGAGTATTATTAAGGAACAACGGGAAGCCTTTCGGCCCCGGCAGCGCAAATTTCAGGATGAACCGGAAGTGGTCAGGAAATACGGAGTGCCGGAGCGGGAAATGCCCCGGGTGCATCTGCTGTCCAATGGCTCCTATTCCCTGTTGTTAACCGATGGAGGAGCGGGTTACAGTAAATGGCAGGATCTGGCCTTGACCCGCTGGCAGGAAAACTGGCCCGGTTTCTGCAGCGGTTTTTACATCTATATTCAGAATCTCAATGCCAATAATGTCTGGTCTGCTACTTTTGAACCTTACCGGGTGGAGCCGGAGTATTACCAGGTGATTTTTGCGCCGGATAAAGCGGAATATTTGCGCAAGGATGGGAATATTGAAACCCACACTCGAATTACCGTTTCTCCGGAGGATAATGCGGAAATCCGCACTGTCACTCTGACCAACCACAGCCAGTACGAACGAGTGGTAGAGGTTACCAGCTACCTGGAGGTTGTGCTGGCGCCCCCGGAAGCGGATGCTGCCCATCCTGCATTCAGCAAACTGTTTGTGACTACGGAGTTTGTACCTGGATATGATTGTTTGCTGGCGGTGCGCCGACCCCGCAGTCAGGGGCAGAAACCCCTTTATGCCCTGCACAGCATTAGTGTTAAGGGTGAAGTGGCAGGGGATCTGCAATACGAAACCGATCGGGCCAAATTTATCGGCCGTAATCGCAACCTGGACTATCCCCTGGCCCTGGCGGTGGACCAGCCTCTTTCCAACAGCAGTGGGGCGGTGCTGGATCCCATCTTCAGCTTGCGGCGGCGGGTGCGACTTAAACCAGGACAATCGGCCCAGGTGGCTTTTGTCCTGGCAGTAGCGGAAACGCGGGAAGAAGCCCTGCGCCTGGCGGATAAATATCGGGATGAAAAGGCCATTGCACGAGCTTTTGAACTGGCCTGGAACCGCAGCCGCCTTGAGGCTGATTATCTGGATCTGCCTGCCCGGGAGGTGGAAACTTACCTTAAACTGATTCCAGCCTTGCTCTTTCCCGGACCGGCTCGCCGCCAGTACGCAGAGGTGATCGCTGGCAACCGGAAGGGACAGCCTGATCTCTGGCCCTTTGGTATCTCTGGTGATTTGCCCATCGTGCTGGTTCGGATTGCTGATCAGGAGGAAGTCAAGCTGGTACAGCGACTGCTGCGGGCCCACGATTTCTGGCGGCGCAAAGGGCTGGCGGTGGATCTGGTATTGCTGGTGGAGGAAGAAGAAGGGTACACGCGGCCGCTGCAGGACCGGATCCGGGAACTGATCCTGGTCAGTCCGGCCCGGGAGCTGTTCCAGCGCAAGGGTGGAGTTTATCTGCTGGTCGAGCGGCAGTTAACCGAGGCGGACCGAACCCTGCTCTTTACGGTAGCGCGCCTGTGCTTTACTGCTGCTACCTCCTGGGAAGAGCTGGCGGCCAATCCCCGCTACCGGCCGGCCCTGCCGGAACTGGTGCCTGAAGCAGCAGAGGAGGAAGAGGAGACAGTGCCGCTAGAGCCCGGTTCCCTGCTTTTTTACAATGGCCTGGGCGGGTTTAGCCCTGACGGCAGGGAATACGTGATCTGGCTCAAGGAAGGGCAAACAACTCCGGCCCCCTGGCTCAATGTGCTGGCCAATCCCGGTTTTGGCTGCAATATAACGGAAGCGGGGGCAGGTTACACCTGGGCGGAAAACAGCCGGGAAAACAAACTCACCCCCTGGTCCAATGATCCGGTAAGTGACCCGCCCGGGGAGGTCATTTATCTGCGGGATGAAAGCAATGGCCGCTACTGGAGCCTGACGCCCCAGCCTATCCGGGAAAAACGGGACTACCTGATCCGCCATGGGCAGGGTTATACGGTGTTTCAGCAGCAGGGCCACGGGCTGGGCCAGGAATTAACTGTCTTTGTAGCCGGTCAGGATCCGGTTAAACTCTGTCTGGTCAAGTTGCATAACTACTCTTCCCGGCCGCGACGACTGACTTTGACCTACTACCTGCGCCCGGTTATGGGGGTAGACAGCAAGAGCACAGCTCCCTACCTGGTCAGCCGCAGCTATGGGGAAAAAGGCATCCTGCTCTTTACCAATACCTATAACCACGATTTTCCGGGCCGCCTGCTTTTTGTTGACTGTTCCGAAAGCAGACGCAGCTGGACGGCTGATGGGCTGGAGTTTATCGGGGCCAATGGCACTCTGGAATTCCCTGCGGCTATGAAACGGACCGGGCTTTCCGGCCGGGTGGGGGCTGGGCTGGTGCCTGCCGGGGTGATGCAGACAACCCTGGAGCTGGCTCCCGGCGAAACCCGGGAAGTGGTCTTTCTCCTCGGCCAGGCCCGCTCGGAGGCAGAGGTGGAAACCCTCTGCGCCCGTTATAGCCGGGTGGAGGAAGCCAGAGCCGAGCTGGCACGGGTCAAAGCTTTCTGGCAGGAGCGGCTGGGAGCCCTGCTGGTAAAAACCCCGGATCAGGCCCTGGATTTACTGCTCAATGGCTGGCTGCTTTATCAAGTGATAGCTTGCCGGCTCTGGTCCCGGGCAGCTTTCTACCAGTCCGGAGGAGCTTATGGTTTCCGGGACCAGTTGCAGGACGTGATGGCCGTGGCCTATACCTGGCCAGAGCTAACCAGGAAGCAGATAATGCTTCATGCTGCCCATCAGTTCCTGGAGGGGGATGTGCAGCACTGGTGGCATCCGGGGGCGGAGAAAGGCATACGCACTCGTTATTCCGATGACTTGCTCTGGCTCCCTTATGTGACTGCTGACTATATCAGGGTGACCGGTGACTGGTCTATCCTGGCGGAGGAAGCTGGTTACCTGGAGGATGAGCCTCTGGCCGCCGGGGAAGATGAGCGGTACAGCATACCCAGGCAGTCCCAGCACCGGGAGAGTCTTTACCAGCACTGCCTGAGGGCCATCGACCATGCCCTTAAATTCGGACCCCATGGCTTGCCCTTAATGGGTTGCGGGGACTGGAATGATGGCATGAACAAGGTTGGCCACCGGGGCCAGGGGGAAAGTGTCTGGCTGGCCTGGTTTCTGTGTACCGTGCTGGAGCGGTTTATCCCCATCTGCCGGGCCCAGGGGGACCTGGAGCGGGCTGAGAAATTCGCGGATTTGCGCCAGCAACTGGCTGAAGCTATTGAAAAACATGCCTGGGATGGCAGCTGGTATCGCCGGGCCTATTTCGATGACGGCACTCCCCTGGGATCGGCGGAGAACAGTGAATGCAAAATCGATGCTATCGCCCAATCCTGGTCGGTAATTTCCGGCCTGGGACGGCCCCGCCGGGCGGAGGAAGCTATGCGGGCGGTAGAAAACTATCTGGTGGACCGGGAAGCGGGGATTATCAAGCTTCTGACTCCACCCTTTGGTGATGGCGAGCTTGAACCCGGCTATATCAAGGGCTATGTGCCGGGTGTGCGGGAAAATGGCGGCCAGTACACCCATGCCGCTGTTTGGACCGCACTGGCCTTTGCCCTGCTGGGCCAGGGGGACAAAGCAGGAGAGCTGCTGAGTCTGCTCAACCCCATCAACCACGCCCGCACCAGTATCGAAGCCATGCGCTATAAAGTAGAACCCTATGTCCTGGCTGCTGATGTTTATGCTGTTGCCCCCAATACTGGCCGGGGCGGCTGGACCTGGTATACCGGGGCCGCCGGCTGGTTCTACCGGGTGGCTATTGAGCATATACTGGGGCTGAAAAAGGAAGGGAACCGGCTGCGTTTCAATCCCTGTATTCCCCGGGACTGGGCGGAGTATCAGGTGCAGTACCGCTTTGGTTCTACCCTCTACCTGATTCAGGTGCGCAATCCTGAGCGCATGAATCGAGGGGTAAAGAGGGTAGTGGTGGATGGCAGGGAAAAGCAGGATGGAGCGGTGGAGCTGGTGGATGATGGGGAGCAGCACCGGGTTGAGGTGATCATAGGGTAAAAGAAACCAGGGACACCGTTAGGGTAGTGTCCCTGGTTTCTTTGCTTAATACTAGCTAGGGTGAACATAAGGGAGAACGGTTTTGATCAGTTTTTTTACCAGCTCAAGTTCTTTTGGTGAGCATTTATTAAGTAATTCATTTATTTCAATATCACTAACATAATTGTAGGCGTTACCGACATCATGTATATAATAATTATTGTAGGCGGTTTTACCGAAAACGAGGAAATCCAGAGATACATGCAAACAATTAGCTACTTTAGCTAAAACGGGAAGGCTCATTTGTCGTTCTCCCCGTTCCAGTTGACCGACATAGTAGTCTGACAGCTCGATGATTTCAGCAAATTCTTCCCGGGAAAGCCCCAGTTTTTCTCTTTCTGTCCGTATTCTCTGTCCAATTTCTTTATTATTTATTTCCTTATTTTTTTTCATCCTGTTCACTCCCTGCTCAAAAATACTTTATCCAATTTCCAGCTGCAACTGAATATGCAACAAGCATATATTTTTTGTTTGCATTGATCTGAATTTTGTTGTAAAATTATGTTAATCTTTGGATACAGGGAGTGGAAAATGGGTGGGAAAGAAGGATAAAATAGAAATAGCAAGAAGTATCCTTACTAATGCCATGAATATGAATTTGAGCACAGATATTCTTCTTAAAATAAGTCAAAAAATTGATAAGTATATTGTTGAATATTATCAGATGTGTGACGGTACGAAAACTGAATTTGAAGAAAAAGAAAGTCAATAACGGAAATCAAACTTCGGTTGCTAATCTGGCAATCAAAGTATTTTTTTGCAGGAAATAGCTTATAAATATAGAATTAAATAGCTAAGAAAAAAATAAGGAGGCCAAACATGAAGCTTCAGCAATTGCTTGAGCAACTGCAAACTGATGGAGTCTGGTGTCTGGCAGTGCTTCCCCTATATAGAGATAGGAAGTCCTATACGACCTCACTGCCCCGTTATAGCCTGGTACAAAAATATCTACGCCTGGGAGAAAAAATAGTGGTAGTTAGCCTTAAACTGCTACCGGCCTGGGCCCCAGTATAAAATGGACATGGTGGCTACCGGTTTTCTTACCGCTGAGGAATTCGATTATTATAATCAGGACAGGGTAGCAGAGAAGTTACCTCACATTGACCTGTGCGATATACACCGTTATTTACCTGCCAGAGACGCTGACCCGGAAATTTGTGCTTGGTGTCAATGTCCCAGAGAAAAACAGGAAACTATCTGGAATTGTCCGTTACTGGGTAATAGACAGTCAAAATTTGACCCTGGAAGAAGCGATTAAGATTTGCCAGAATTGTGGAAAAGGTGGTTTGCAGAATTGGAACAGGAGACAAAAATTATGAACAGTCATTTTCAAGAGATTGAGCGGTTAAAACGACAAATTATTGAAAAATATAGCCCTGAAGCAATCATTCTGTTTGGCTCTTGTGCTAAAGGAAGAATTAGAAAAAACAGTGATATTGATCTTTGTGTTATTATAGAAACTGATAACAAACGAGAGCTTGTCCAGGAAATGTTACTGACTCTCGATTATAATAAAGATCTGGATATTGTCATTTTTAGACCGTCAGAATGGGAAAGGGATAAGGATAATTTGGCCACTTTTGCAGGTTTAATAAATAGGACTGGAGTGAAGATATATGGTTGATACTCAGAACTACAGGAAGATGCTGAAGAAAGTCTGCGCATAGCTGAAAGATTTATAAACGTGGTAGAAGAATTGCTAAAGGCATGACACCGGCAGTCATGCCTTCTTGTGTATTACAGAAAGGAGTTGGGCTATGAAACGGGAATACCATACCCCGGATGTGATCGTCTACTGGGATTCTGACCTTTGTACCCATTCTGGCAATTGTGTGCGGGCCCTGCCCCGGGTCTTTCGGCCCATGGAGCGGCCCTGGGTGAAAACCGACAGGGCTGAAGCGGAGGAAATCATCAAAGCAATTGACCTCTGTCCTTCCGGGGCCTTGCGCTATGCTATTCCACCGGGCTCGCGGCTCAAACCTGATGAATGCCGGGGTCCTGGCCTGAAGCGGGATAAACTGAAACTGGCCCTGCTGCAAATGCCTGTAACTACAGACAAAGCAGCCAACCTGGAGACAGCAGCCCGGATGCTGGCTGAAGCGGCAGTTCAGGGGGCGGAACTGGCTATCTTACCGGAGATGTTCAATTGCCCTTATCAAAATGACCAGTTCCCTCTTTTTGCTGAGCTGGAAGGGGAGCAAACCTGGCAGTTTCTGCAGGAACAGGCTAAAAAACATGGTCTTATCCTGGTGGGAGGCTCTATTCCGGAAAAAGATGAGGAAGGACACCTCTATAATACCTGTTATGTTTTTGGCGCGGAAGGACGCCCCCTGGCCAAGCACCGCAAAGTCCATCTCTTTGATGTGGATATTCCCGGCGGCCAGTATTTCAAGGAATCGGATACTCTGCGACCGGGGGATAAACTAACAGTATTTAACACACCCTATTGCCGGATGGGAGTAATGATCTGCTATGACCTGCGCTTCCCGGAAATGGCGAGGATAATGGCTTTACAGGGGGCCCGCCTGGTGATTGTTCCCGGGGCTTTCAACCTGACGACCGGGCCCGCCCACTGGGAGCTGCTGCTCAGAAGCCGGGCGGTGGACAACCAGATCTTTACCGTGGGGGTGGCTCCAGCCCGGGATGAAAGGGCCAGTTATGTTTCCTACGGGCACTCTATGGTGGTAGACCCCTGGGGCCAGGTAGTGGGCCAGCTGGGAGCAGAGCCGGGTTTGCTGACGGTAGAACTGGATTTGACCCGGGTGGACCAGGTGCGGCAGGCGATGCCTTTGTGGCAACACCGGCGGCCGGATTTATATACCCTTAAACTTACGTAAAATTTGTGGTATAAATATATATGTGATCATTTTGTGAAAGGTTGGTAGGAATGGAGAACAAACAAGCACCATCCAATTTTATCCGCAATATCATCATCAATGATCTGGAGTCCGGTAAACATAAAACCATTGTTACCCGTTTTCCCCCTGAACCCAACGGCTATTTACATATCGGACATGCCAAGTCGATAGTGCTCAATTTCGACCTGGCCGATGAGTTTGGCGGCAAAACCCACCTGCGCTTTGATGATACCAACCCTCTGAAAGAGGATACCGAATATGTGGAATCCATCAAGGAGGATGTGCGCTGGCTGGGCTATGAATGGGACGGACTCTACTTTGCTTCCGACTATTTCGAGGAAATGTATCAGCGCGCAGTGTTGCTGATCAAAAAGGGCAAAGCCTATGTCTGTGACCTTTCACCTGAAGAAATTCGGGCCACCCGCGGCACTCTGACCGAGCCGGGGAAAGAAAGCCCTTACCGCAATCGTTCAGTGGAGGAAAACCTGGATCTGTTTGAGCGCATGCGCAAAGGGGAGTTTAAAGACGGGGAGAAAACCCTGCGGGCCAAAATCGATATGGCTTCTCCTAACCTGAATATGCGGGATCCGGTGCTGTACCGCATACTCCACGCTACCCATCATAATACCGGGGACAAGTGGTGCATCTATCCCATGTATGATTTCGCCCATCCCCTTGAAGATGCTATTGAAGGGGTGACCCATTCCATTTGTACCCTGGAATTTGAAGACCATCGCCCCCTGTATGACTGGGTGATCAGGGAATGTGAAATGGAATGCCAGCCCCAGCAAATTGAGTTTGCCCGCCTCAATATGACCAATACGGTGATGAGCAAACGCAAACTGAAACTGCTGGTGGATAACGGTATCGTAGACGGCTGGGATGACCCGCGCATGCCCACCATTGCCGGGCTCAGACGGAGGGGTTATACGCCAGAGGCTATCCGGGAATTCTGCCGGGCCATCGGGGTAGCCAAAAGCAACAGCACCGTGGACTACCAGATGCTGGAGCATTTTATCCGGGAAGATTTGAAACTGAAAGCTCCCCGCACTATGGCCATTCTGCGGCCTCTAAAAGTGGTGATTACCAACTATCCGGAAGGCCAGGTGGAATGGCTGGATGCGGAGAACAACCCGGAAAATCCGGAAATGGGGACGCGGAAGATTCCTTTTTCCCGGGAAATTTACATTGAACAGGATGACTTCATGGAAGTGCCGCCGCCCAAATACCACCGCCTCTATCCTGGCAATGAAGTACGCCTGAAACATGCCTATATTATTAAGTGTGAAGAGGTCATCAAGGATGAGGCTGGCAATGTGGTGGAATTGCGCTGTACCTATGACCCCACAACCAAAAGCGGTCAGGATACTTCCGGCAAAAAGGTCAAGGGCACCATTCACTGGGTGGAAGCCAATCACGCCCTGCCGGCGGAATTCCGCCTCTATGAACCTTTAATCTTGGAAGACGATCAGGAGGAGGAAGAAAACAAGTCCTTCCTGGAGCGCATCAACCCCAATTCCCTGGAGGTATTGCAGGGGTTTGTGGAGGCCCAGCTCAAAGGGGTGGCGCCTCAAACCAAGTTCCAGTTCTTCCGCCATGGGTACTTTAATGTGGACCCCAAATATACCACGGCGGAAAAACCGGTCTTTAACCGGATTGTTTCCCTGAAAAGCTCTTTCAAATTATAAGTGGGGGCTTTTGCCCCCCTGTATACTGTGTATGGGGCCAATACTTGTAATCTTTTGGAACCGCTGAGTGCGGACCCGCATGCTAGGTGGTGTGAGAGGATGGGGGTTAATCACCCCCTCCTACTCGCTCGATCAGGATTTCAACAAGGCTTACAAAGCAGTAAGGAATTTCTTTTCCTCGACTAACATCGACCTTCCGCTGAACTGCATTATCCGCATGATAAACCCTCACCACCAGGCTGCCACTGCTATCAACCAGTCCCAGCACATCCCCATGGGCATTGACCAGATCGAAGTAGGCAGGAAGCTGGCGAAGACAGAAAAAAGGGGGATTACTTCAGAGGTTATTGAAAAACTCCGCCTGGTAGTCAAAGGGCGGAACAACCGGGTAGCGTCTTTGGAGAAAAAGCTAGCTGAGTTTGATGCCCACCGGCAGAGCGGCACGATACCAAAGGTAATCTTTGGCGGCAGAAAACTCTGGGAAAGAATCTGCAAGGGGCCTTTCCCTTTGCGAAGATGGTGGAAGCGGTGTGCAGAAGGGCTGTCAAGGAAAAGGCGAAAGAGCTTCAGCAACTGGTAACCCAAATCAAGCAAGACCTAACCTGTAAAGTCAATCCTAATATACCGAGGGAAGGAAAAGGGATGACCCGCAGGGTCAGGGCCTGCTTGAGGTGGCTGGATGGTAAGCTCCTATTGCACAACGGGTTTGCCCGACAGCAGCAGGAGGCATATTACTCCATCTGGCACGACCTCAAAAAACTTGCCCTGTCCTTACGGTAACCCCGTTTAGCCGGTGTCGGGAAAACCGGTAGGCGTTCTAACAGGACGGTTCGGACGGCGGTGAGCTTGCCGCTTCTACTCCAGTTTACTTCGACCTGCTGGTGCCGAAAGACATTCCGAAGGCGAGCCTGGGGTACGGGAGAGGATAACCTCTTCGTTCGGGCTCCGGGTGGGACTCCCGGGCCGAGGTCCCCTGTCGCCCTGCCCCTCGGAGGGCAAATCAAATGTTCGGAAAGGAGGCGAAGACCTGGTCTGGGGGCCGGTTTGGCTGGAGATAAAAACAGTCAAGTTTTTTGAACCAGGTGTAAATAATGGACAAATTTTTTGTGAATAAGGACGAAGTGGTTTTAATGGTCATTGATATACAAGAGAGACTAGTTCCGGTAATGAAATATGGAAGTCAAATTATTAATAAGACAAATATCTTGCTAACTATAGCTAATAGGCTAAATATACCGGTGGTGGTTACACAACAGTATACAAAAGGCCTGGGAAAGACAGTAGAAGAGGTTGCAAGCAACTTTAATCAAGTAACGATTTATGAAAAGATAACTTTTTCAGCATGTACAGACCAGTTGGTTGCGGATTTAAAGAAGATAGGTAGACCGAAAATAATAGTTACAGGAATGGAGGCACACGTCTGTGTTTTCCAAACTGTTAGAGACTTATTGAAAATTGGATATAACGTTTTCGTTGTTAGTGATGCCGTTTGCTCACGTAGTAAAGAAAACTATTTGAATGCATTATCCTTAATGCAACAAATGGGAGCAGTCATTACCAATACTGAATCTGTATTCTTTGATTTGATGAAAGAGGCGGGGACACCAGAGTTTAAGGAATTATCTCGTTTAATCAAATAACCGAAATCGCCAAGGGCAAAGCCTATGTCTTTAATTTTGTTACTGCTTGTGGCTAATAAATGTAAGCATAAATAAAAGGGGCTGGTGATATGCCCCTTTTACTTATGTCGAAACTAATAAACCAAGCTGGTATTCGCATAAACTTTACTGAATTTTAGTCTGAAATGGGGGAGGTAGAGTGCGGAGACCGGTGATTTTTTTTCTCTCCTGGCGTCAGTTAAAATTTACCACATATGTTTTTATTATACTAGTTATAGTTATTTTTGTCTATAGAATTGGCTGGGAACTGGCCCGCCAGGTTTTTTATCCCCTCTGGCCCAGGGTGATTGTGATTGACCCGGGCCACGGCGGCATTGATGGTGGGGCTAATTGCCCCGGTTTTCTGGAAAAGGAGATCAATCTGGCGATAGCCCTGAAGCTGCGGCAGGAGCTGGAACAGCAGGGGGTCAAGGTGATTATGACCAGGGAAGATGACAAAGCCTTACAGGACGAAGCAAAGCGTTATACTTCCCGGCATCGGCAGGACCTGACGTCACGGATCGAAATAATTGAAAATTACCGGCCTGATTTATTTGTCAGCATCCACGTCAATGCCAATCCGCGGCGGCCCCAGACCTCCGGTCCCATGGTCTTTTATAACCGGCGGATACCAGCCGCTGCTCAACTGGCTACTCTGGTTCAGCAAAAACTGAATGAGGCGGCTGTAGAGGAGGGAGGCAAGCCCCATCAGGCCCGTCCGGCGGAATATTATTTGCTGCGACATAGTTCTTACCCCGGCTTGATCATTGAAACAGGCTTTATGACCAATACCAGGGAACGGGAGCTATTAAAACAGGAAGCCTATCAGAAACGGCTGGCAGAACAGATTGCGGCCGGTATCTATGCTTACTTCCTGCAACAGGATATTCCTGTACCTGAGCCGACTGCAACAAAAACTACACTGGCTGCCGATGGGCCTGGCTTACAGGTATATTTCCCCACGGCCGATGGGGAAAAGCTGGTGGCTGTTAGCCTGCCGGGGGAAGTGAAAACCTGGGCCCAGCCGCACAACAGTAAGGAACTGGTGCGTTTGCTGGTGGAACAGCTGCTGGCCGGGCCTCCGCAACAGGGTTTGGAGCCGGTTTTCGTGCTCGACACCAGGTTATTGGGAGTGGAGATAGATAACGGGATTGCAGTCCTCAATTTCTCGACGGCAGCAGTACCCACTGCGGGGGGCAGTTGCCAGGAACAACTGGCTCTCTGGGCCTTGACGGAAACAGTTTGCAGTATACCGGGTATCAATGGGGTCAAAGTGCTGATTAATGGTCAAGAACGGGAGACTTTTGGAAAACATCTGGATCTAACCCGGGTTTTAACCCCCATCAAACCCAAATTAAAGGTAGCTATCGTAATCGATGACCTGGCCGGGAGCAATCGGGGTCTGGAGGAAATGCTGGCTTTGCGGCGACCATTAACCCTGGCCATTATGCCCAAACTGGAATTGACCCGGCCCACGGCGGAAAAAGTTCATCGTCTGGGTTATCAGGTCTTTTTGCATCTGCCGATGGAGCCGGAAAAAGGGAAGAAAAGCTGGCTGGGGCCTGGGGCTGTGACGGCAGATATGACTCCAGCACAGGTGCACCAGACGGTGCTGGAGGATCTGGCAGATGTCCCCTATGCCAGCGGCATGAATAATCATATGGGGTCAAAAATCACCAGGCGCAAGGATTTGATGTACGAGGTGCTCAGGGTAGCCAAGGAGAAAAACCTGATCTATCTGGACAGCCGTACAACGGAGGATACAGTTGTGCCGGTCCTGGCCCGGGAGTTGAACATGACAGTGCTGGAACGTTCGGTCTTTTTGGATGACATCAATTCCGTGACGGCGATCAAGAAACAAATCCGCGAACTGGCCCGGGTTTGCAGGCAAAACGGAGAAGCTATTGCCATTGGCCATGTGGGGGTAACGGGACCCAATCTGGCCAAGGCTTTGCGGGAAATGGTGCCCTGGCTGGAGGAACAGGGGATTGAGCTGGTCTATGTGGCCGACCTGTGGTCGGAACGCAGCCGCAGATAATAAGATACTATCTCATTTTTGGCACAGACCAACTTAAGATACCTATAGTAAATAATAATAAGATTATTAAAGGAATAAATTCCCTAGGAACTCTATCTATGTTAAATAATCTTTCAAAATCGTCAGAGGCGGCTAATATTACAAGTGGGCTACACCAAAGTGTAATGGCAGGTAAATATTTCTTAAGATTTGAATTTTCTTTGACCCAGGCATATATTGAAAAAAAAGGCCAGCCAATTGTGACTGCAAGGAAAATAATTGATAACCATACTGGCCAATTGCCATACAAACTATAGTAGGATAAATAAAAAAAAGCAATAGAAATAAGTGAAACAAATATAAGTATCTTTATCATCTTGATTAATTTATTTAATTCTTCATGCTCCTTGTTACTAGATAGTTTTAGAGTGAAGAGAAAGAAAACGGCAAAACCAAGCATACCCCAAATAATTAAAAACATCACCTCTACCTCTACCTCCTTCAATAAGGTTTGTTGAGATAGATATGTAAAATTTACTGTACAAGGAGCCATATACAGGCCCCTTGTACAGTAATAGTTAATATTTATCCGGAATAGGTAGTAGTTTGGTATTATATGTTCCTTTTTTTCCATCAACTGTTATTCTATAATATTGTGCTGGTTCACCGAATTTTCTTTTCGCAGAGCCGTGGATACTTAATTCTCCGTTGGAATATTTTACGAGTTTAACTTTGTCAAGAATTACTTCACTATTGGAGTCTGCTTTAAGCTCCTTGCTTTCAACAACAGTATTATTCTCTTTGAGCGTTGCAAAAGCCTGACCATTTATTGAGAGCATAAAGAAAGTTAATACTAAACCAATTATATGACGAATTTTCATTTCTGTTCCTCCCTTCCAATATTATTCTTTGGGCGTCCAATAAAATTATAGAATATCAAAAAAAAAAAAAAAACAACCATTATTTCCCAGCAAATTTCGCCAAATTATTCATTTTTCTGCCACAATTCGGCCTTAGTTTTGTCACAATCGAGGGGTATACTAAAGACAAGAGGAGGAACACGAAAGGAGTTGAGGTAAGATGATGATGGGACGCTGGTTTGGCGGTTGGGGATATGATCCCTTTATTGATGGAGGAGGTTGGTGGATGATGGGAATTGGCATGCTGTTCAATATCCTGTTCTGGGGAGCTTTGATTTACCTGGCGATCAGATTCTTGAACAAAAGCAGTGTTAACGGTTTTGACGGTAATCAGAGCGAAAACCCGGAAGAAATACTGCGTAAGCGCTATGCCCGGAGTGAAATCACCCGGGAAGAATACCAGCAAATGCTGGCAGACCTGAAAAAATAAAAGGAGGATGATGGACATGAAAAAGAAATGGTTAGCTCTGGTAGCGGCAGTACTTCTGGTGGCCTTTGCGGTTCCGGCCTTTGCGGCCATCACTGACGCTCAGAAGAAGGAAATCCTGGACTTGCAAAAACAAATTGTCGAGTTACGCAAGAAGATGGTTGACAAGTATGTGGAAGCGGGGCAACTAACCCCTGAACAAGGGAAGCTGATGAAAGAGCGTATGGACCAGATGGAAAAGTACCGGGAACAAAACGGAATCCTACCCGGGCCTGGTATGATGCAAGGTGGCGGCTGTGGGGGATTTGGTTTTGGTGCTAATGGCGGTTTCGGCGGGCCCATGATGCGGGGCGGCTGGGGCGCTCAAGCTCAGGGATTGTAAGTGAAAGGGGCTGAGATAGCCCCTTTTCTTATTGCTGGTCAGATTTGCCGACCTTATACCCGCGTTGCCAGTATCTCGATTCTCTAGGCAGTAATAATATCTTTATTATATGGATCGATAGCTATAACCTTTTTAGTTTCAGTAGCCAACTATACCTGTAATTTGCAGCCCCGCCATATCAAAAAACCAACTAGTATTTGCCAACAATTATCGCCAAATTATTCATTTTTCTGCCACAATTCGGCCTTAGTTTTGTCACAATCGAGGGGTATACTAAAGACAAGAGAAGGAACACGAAAGGAGTTGAGGTAAGATGATGATGGGACGCTGGTTTGGCGGCTGGGGATATGATCCCTTTATTAATGGAGGAGGTTGGTGGATGATGGGCATTGGCATGCTGTTCAATATCCTGTTCTGGGGAGCTTTGATTTACCTGGCGATCAGATTCTTGAACAAAGGCGGTTTTGGCAGTTTCGGCGGTAACCATGGTGAAACGCCGGAAGAAATTCTGCGCAAGCGCTATGCCCGGGGTGAAATTACCCGGGAGGAATACCAGCAAATGCTGGAAGATTTAAAAAAATAGGAGGAGGATGATGAAGATGAAAAAGAAATGGTTAGCTCTGGTAGCGGCAGTACTTCTGGTGGCTTTTGCGGTTCCGGCTTTTGCGGCCATCACTGACGCTCAGAAGAAGGAAATCCTGGATCTGCAAAAACAAATCGTTGAGCTGCGCAAGAAGATGATCGACAAGTATGTGGAAGCCGGGCAACTAACTCCTGAACAGGGTAAACTGATGAAGGACCGCATGGACCAGATGGAAAAATACCGGGAACAAAACGGAATCCTGCCCGGGCCTGGCATGATGCAAGGTGGCGGCTGTGGGGGATTTGGTTTTGGTGCTAATGGCGGTTTCGGCGGGCCCATGATGCGGGGCGGATGGGGCGTTCAAACTCAGGGATTGTAAGGAAAAGGGGGGTAGATAGCCCCCTTTTTTATTTTATTAAATCTTGCAAAGCGGTAAGGAATTTTTTTCTTCATTTAAAAGGTATTTATTTTTATCCTTTATTTTTTTTACATGTTCAAGACTGGTAAACTCAAAATCTACTTTAGCTAAACCATTTTTATACGAAATTAGATATGTTGTCTGATACTCATCATTAATTATTTTTTGCATTTCTTTTTCCACAAAGGGAGCACTAGCAGGCATACGATTTTGCAAAACTAAAATACTAGTATCTGTAAATTGAGGACAATAATATTATTCCTTTTCAGAGGTAAGCTTTTTCGGCGTGGATGTAGGTAAGCGGTAAAGATAAGTGCTGACTCCGAGAGCGGACATGACCAGGAGCATTTGCACTGGTAAGTTATTACGTAGCATCCAAATTGAAAAGCCAATAGAGAGGTTGAGCATGAGCAGAGAAATAACTTTGGCCCGTAGACTAATTGTACGGGTTTTTTCCCATTGTCTTAAGGGTGGACCAAAAATGTGATGGCTTAACAGCCACCGATGGGCTTTGGTTGAACTTCTGGCAAAACAGGCTGCAGCTAACAGCAAAAAGGGGGTAGTGGGTAAAACTGGCAAAAACATACCCAGTATCCCTAATACGACAAAAAGAAAACCTAAAATAACCAGAATACTGCGCATCCCTTTCCCCCTTTCATGAAAAATTTATTCGCCTCTATTATATCGTAGCTTTCACCTGCGAATCACTAGACATTTGCATTTTATCCCTGAAATGTAACAAAGCTTTTCTCAACTCACAAGTTCCCCGTCTGGAAAACACAATGGGAAGTTGGCGGCGTTTGGCCTGTTCCTTTATAACATCCATCAGTCCGTGGCTCACAAAATCGTAAAAAACGAGTACAATTTCCACATTGGCAGGGATACTTTTTTTCCTGGTTTTGGCTTTACGACCGCTCCAGTGAATTATTTCTTTACAACCATATTGTTTCAGTTCTTTTGGGATGTTACCAAGTTGATCGGCCCCAACCAGCAAGACTGTCAAAACAGCTCACCTCCATTTTACCCCCATATGTATAGAGAATGATTTTCATTTTCATTATATGCTTTCTTTTCAGCAATGTCAAGACAAAGTGTTCTCATAAAAGCCAAAAACTGCCGCCCAACGGACGGCAGTTTTTGGCCTTACTGCATTTGCAATTGCTGGGTAGCCTGGTTGATCTGATTTTGCACCCGGGCCAGTTCCTGTACAGTAGCAGCCTGAACCTGATACCAGCCCCGCTGGTTCATGGCCTGCCAGATTTGCTTCTGGTGATTCAGGGTCTTATTGAGGATATTCTGGCAGTCGGTGCGGAGAGCGTCATTGGCGCACTCCAGTACGCACATCAACATATGCTGGGCTGAGGCTTTGTGGTCAGAGAGCAACAGTTGCATTAAATCCTGGTCATTCAGTTTGGCGGGCATAGCTTTCACCTCCTATTGCAAATTGGTCTGAATGTGACGGGAGAGAGTGTTAATGAAATTCTGATGGTCGGCAATCATAGCCTGGCACATGCCTTTCAACTGGGGATCGGTGCAGTTTTCGGCGGCAAACTGCAAATGCTTGATACAGGCTGTTTCCATAGCGATGTGGTCATTGATCAGAGAAGCTTCTTTACCGGTTAAAGCCATCCTTGTTCCCTCCTTTCTCAGGCAATAGTTTGGCATATCTTACGGCCATTTATTAGCGTGAATTCTTGACAAATAGCAAGCAAAAGGATAAACTATTAGCCAGATATGGTAATGACAAGGAACGGGAAGAGTAGCCGGGACTGGCCTGCCAGGGAGAAGGGGTCGTGACTGGAAGCCCCTTTCAGGAAAAGCCGGTGAAAGACACCCGGGAGTTGGCGGTCGAACTTCAGCTTTAGCTGGATAGTAGGCTGGCCCGGTTGCCCACCGTTAACGGGCGAGAGGGGAACGGCTTTTTGGCTGTTCAACCAGGGTGGCACCGCGGGTAATGACCCGTCCCTGCGCAAGCAGGGACGGGTTTTTAGTTTTGGAGGGAATGGGAAAGGAGTGAAAGGATGCTAACCCAGAGACCAAAAGGAACCAATGATTTTTTGCCGCAGGAGACCTGGAAGTGGCAGTATGTAGAGCAAATTTTGCGGGAAGTTTGCCGTCAGTATGGCTATGGTGAATTGCGTACCCCTATTTTCGAGCATACCGAGCTCTTTCAGCGCGGGGTAGGGGAAACCACCGATATCGTGGAAAAGGAAATGTATACTTTTTTGGATAAAGGCGGTCGTTCTGTAACCTTACGGCCAGAAGGGACAGCGGCAGCAGCGCGGGCCTATCTGGAAAACCGGCTCCATGCCGGGCCCCAGCCGGTAAAGGTCTATTATATTGGTCCCATGTTCCGCTATGATAAGCCTCAGGCCGGGCGCTACCGCCAGTTCCATCAGTTTGGAGTTGAGGTTTTCGGTTCGGATGAGCCGGTGGTGGATGCGGAAGTAATCGCCATGGCCATGGAAATATACCGGCGCCTGGGTATCAAGGACCTGGAGCTAAACATCAACAGTGTAGGCTGTCCTGTCTGCAGGGCCCGGCACCGGGAAGCTCTGCAGGAGTTTTTGCGTCCGCAGCTGGCTTCCCTCTGCAAGGATTGTCAGAGCCGGTTTGAACGCAATCCCCTGCGGATTCTGGATTGTAAACAGGAAGGTTGTCAGGCAGCTACCCGGGGAGCGCCTACCATTACCCGGCAACTTTGTCCTGATTGCAAGGACCACTTCGACCAGGTGCAAACCCTTCTGAAGGCCCTGGGTGTACCTTTTACCGTCAATGAGCGACTGGTGCGGGGCCTGGACTATTATACCAAGACCGCTTTTGAAATTATGGTCAAGGATATCGGGGCCCAGAGTTCTATCTGCGGCGGTGGCCGTTATAATGGCCTGGTGGGGGAACTGGGCGGTGAGGATGTGCCCGGCATCGGCTTTGCCCTGGGCCTGGAACGCACCATTTTGACTATGGAAAAACAGGGGGTAGCCTGGCCGGAGGAGGCCGGCACCCGGGTCTTTGTGGCAGTATTAGGCACGGAAGCCCGGGAACAGGCCCTGGTGTTGACCCAGCAGCTGCGCAGCCGCGGCCTGGCTGCCGAAACTGACCTGCTGGGGCGCAGCCTTAAGGCCCAGCTGAAACAGGCGGACCGGCTCAAGGTCAGTTACACCGTGATTGTAGGTGGCGATGAGCTGCAGCGCGGCGAAGTGCAGCTTCGGAGCATGAGCGATAGCAGCCAGCAGGCTCTCAAGCTGGAACAGGTAGTGGATTACTTGACAGAAAAACTGAAACCGTAAGGAGGAAAAGGCAATGGAAGCATTACAGGGTTGGAAGCGGACCATGATGTGCGGCAGCTTGCGGGCAGCTGATGCCGGCAAAGAAGTAATTCTCATGGGCTGGGTCCAGCGGCGGCGGGACCATGGCGGCCTGATTTTCGTGGACCTCAGGGACCGGGAGGGTATCACCCAGGTGGTATTTAGCCCGGAAGTTGATCAGGAGGCGTTTGCTAAAGCGGAAGCGATTCGCAATGAGTACGTCATTGCTGTCAAAGGGGAAGTGCGCTTGCGTCCAGAAGGCACTGTTAACCCCAACCTGGCTACCGGGGAAGTGGAAGTGTATGCCCGGGAAGTGAAGGTGCTGAACGGGGCCAAAACACCGCCCTTCTATATCCAGGACAATATCGATGTAGATGAAAACCTGCGCCTGCGCTATCGTTACCTGGACCTGCGGCGGCCGGATATGCAGCGGGCCCTGGGTTTACGGCATCGGCTGGTCAAAACTATTCGGGACTATCTGGACGCCCGGGGCTTCTGGGAAATTGAAACTCCCATGCTGACCAAATCCACCCCGGAAGGGGCAAGGGATTACCTGGTGCCCAGTCGGGTCAACCCGGGCAAATTCTTTGCCCTGCCCCAGTCTCCCCAGATTTTCAAGCAAATACTCATGGTGGCTGGTATGGACAAATATTTCCAGATCGTGCGCTGTTTCCGGGATGAGGACCTGCGCAGTGACCGGCAGCCGGAATTTACCCAGCTGGACCTGGAGATGTCCTTTGTGGAACGGGAAGAGGTGCTGACCCTGATGGAAGAGATGATTGCGGAAGTGGTCAGGACTACCCTGGGCCGGGAAGTGCCTACTCCTTTCCCGCGGCTGACTTATGCCGAAGCCATGGCCCGCTATGGCTCGGACAAGCCCGATACTCGCTTTGGCATGGAACTGGTGGATTTGACCGATATCGCCGCTGGCTGTGAATTCAAGGTCTTTCGGGCTGCTGCCGATAACGGCGGAGTGGTCAAGGCTATCAATGCTAAAGGCTGTGCCCACTTCAGCCGCAAGGAGCTGGATGAGCTGACCCAGTATGTGGCTATCTATGGTGCCAAAGGCCTGGCCTATATCCAGATGACCCCGGAAGGCCCCAAATCTCCTATTGCCAAATTCTTCAAGGAGGAAGAGCTGCAGGCTATCCTGGAGCGGCTGGGGGCGGAAACAGGTGACCTCCTGCTCTTTGGGGCGGATACGCCCAGGATTGTGGCCGACTCCCTGGGCCACCTGCGGGTACATCTGGCGGAGAAACTGGGTCTGATTGACCCCGAGGCCATGAATTTCCTCTGGGTAGTGGACTTCCCCTTGCTGGAATGGGATGAGGAAGAAAAACGCTATGTCGCCATGCACCATCCCTTCACCTCTCCGATGGATGAAGACATTGAGCTGATGGATACTGATCCGGGCCGGGTGCGGGCCAAAGCTTATGATATGGTTCTGAACGGGGTGGAAATCGGTGGTGGCTCTATCCGGATTCACCGGCGGGATGTGCAGGAAAAGATGTTCCGCCTCCTGGGTTTAAGTCAGGAGGAGGCTGTAGAAAAATTTGGCTTTATGCTGGAGGCTTTTGAATATGGCACTCCGCCCCATGGTGGCATTGCTTTTGGTATCGACCGCCTGGTGATGCTGCTGGCAGGCCGGGATACCATCCGGGATGTCATCGCTTTCCCCAAAACCCAGAGTGCCAGCTGTCTGATGACCGGAGCGCCTTCGGAAGTAAGTGCTAAACAATTGAAGGAACTGCATATCAAGCTGGATGTTATACCCAGGAAGTAATGCTGTCTTGTCAAACCATCGGGTTTGTGTTAAGATAAAGGCAGATAAAACCCTGCGGTGTGCGTGAGGTCAGCGCGTGTTTAGAGCCAACACGTTCAGAAAAGGGAGCCCGGTCTCTGCTGGTGGAATGAATGCCCCCATAGTCAGGGGACTCAAGAAGCCCGCAGGAGGGCACCCACCTGCTGGGAGCAGGTTCTGAAACAGGCGGGCCCACGGCATCATGGGGTTGTCCGCTGTTAATTTATAAACAGGCAGTAGGCAAAAGGCCTACTGCTTTTTCTGTTTTTCATTGATGATAGTACGGGCCCCATTTAAAGCCAGCTTGAGAGCGCTGATCCAGACTTTAGCTTGTGCAGCCCAGTTGTTAAGCTGGCTGGGGTCTATCTTGATTTTTTTGGTCTTACCTGCCATTGCCCTCACCCTTTCAATTCTTCAGCGATCAAATTAATCACTTGTTGCCAGGCAGGAGGCATCTTGCTAAACTGGGGCTGCAGGGTGGTAAAAAGGGTCTTTACCAGCTGCAATCTTTCCGGAGTTGCGCTGGCAGCTCCCTGTCGGATTAGCTGTCTAACTTCTTCCAGCTCGGCAGCGCTGAGACTGCCGCCGGCATCAACTTTTTTGCCCCAGGTTAACAGTTTGTTTTTGGTTTCGGAATCCATATTGCCGCCGAATTGCTCCAGCAAAGAAACGATTACGCTGAAATTTAATTTGTTGGGGTTGGCCAGCAAATTCAGGGCCAGGGCCATAATTTCCTGGGGGGTAATTTTTTTACTCATCTTTTTTTGCCACCTCGCCTTTGATTTTTCATTTCTGTCCAGGCAGAAAGTACCGGTTCAGCTACTGCCAGTAACTCTTCGGCTATAACCAAAATGGACAAAAACTTATCCAGCCAGACCTGCCACTCCGTTTCCGGGCGGCTGACAGCACTGGTTCTGGCCGGAGATGCTACCGGTTGGCCACTGGAGAGGGGAATGATGATTTTTCTTTTTGCCACTGATTATCCCTTCTTTCGCAAAGACGGAAAGCCCCGCAGGGCTTTCCGCGGAGCTTAGTCCTGGTTGCCAGGATAGGGCCAGAAGGGGAATCCCAGCAACAGCAACACGATAATAATCACCACGATAACAACCACTTCTCTATTCCGGCGATGACCCATATGAATCCCTCCTTTTTAATACTTCAGATTACAGGACATCCAGTAACAAGAGGATGACCACAATCACCACAATGATGAAGATAAAATTGGGATAGTAATGCATAGGAGCTTCCCCCCTTCCCGATTTCTGCTTTATCTTACGGCAAAAGGCGGTCAGGGGTGCTCGGCGGTTAGCCTATTTTTCTGGGCTTGCGCTTGGGAAAGGAAATAGGGTATGATGGGAAAAAGAACTATTCTATGGGCTGTAGGAGGAAGACAGGTATGTTGCACAGATTTTCCCGCACAGAATTGCTGCTGGGGCCAGAAGGATTGGAACGGCTGCGCCAGGCCCGGGTGGCAGTCTTTGGTATTGGCGGGGTGGGTTCTTATGCTTGTGAAGCCCTGGCTCGAGCCGGGGTAGGGTCACTGGTGCTGGTGGACTATGATGATGTCTGTTTAACCAATATCAACCGGCAGATTCATGCTTTGAGCAATACAGTGGGGCGGCCTAAAGTGGAATTGATGGCGGAACGGATCAAATTGATCAATCCCGGAGCAGAGGTAGAATCCATCAAGGAATTTTATGCTCCTGAACATAGAGAGCGCCTGCTCAGGCCAGACTATGATTATGTAGTGGATGCCATTGATAATGTCACCGGCAAGCTGGACTTGATCAAGGGCTGTCTGGCGTTGAATATCCCCATAATTTCCGCCATGGGAGCAGGAAACAAACTGGATCCTACTGCTTTCCGGGTGGCAGATATTTCTGAAACGGCGGTCGACCCTCTTGCCCGGGTACTCCGGCGGGAATTGCGCAAAGCGGGGATCTACCGGGGGGTCAAGGTGGTTTATTCGGAAGAGCCACCCATCCCACCCAGGGTAGGGCTGGCTGATTGTAAGACCAATTGTGTTTGCACCAGCGAACAGGGCCGGGGCAGCTGCACCTTGCGGCGTCAGATTCCAGGCAGTGTTTCTTTTGTACCTCCGGTAGTAGGGATGATTATGGCCGGGGAAGTGGTAAAAGATTTATGCGGTCTTGTTGACAAAAGGACAAAAGGGGCATATAATAAAAAGCAAGATACCCGGGTATAGTATAGGGGGTGAGGATAGTGAACAGTACCGAAGTATCGGTAGAAGGCAAAGAGGAGATACTAAAAAGGCTGAGAAGGATAGAAGGGCAGGTCAAAGGGATACAGCGGATGATTGAAGAGGACCAGGATTGTCTGAAGATCCTCACCCAGATCGCCGCTGTTAAGGCAGCTGTTCAGGCTGTCGGAGTGACCATTGTAGAGCGCAATACCGTCAAGTGTCTGGAATCAGCCTGCAGCCAGGGGCGGCAGGATGAGTATGTCAAACATTTAGTAGAAGTGCTGATGCGCTTCGCTAAATAAGAAAAAAAGGAGGAGATTACATATGGCAGGCGCAAATGTTAAAACCTTTACTAATGCCAACTGGAAAGCGGAGGTTCTGGAAGCTACTCAACCGGTACTGGTGGATTTCTGGGCAGCCTGGTGTGGCCCTTGCCGCATGATCGCACCGGTAATTGACCAGCTGGCCGATGAATATGTCGGCAAAGTGGTAGTGGGCAAACTGAATGTGGATGAAAACCGGGAAACAGCCATTGAATACGGGGTCATGAGCATTCCCACCTTGTTGTTGTTCAAAGATGGCAAACCGGTAGAGCGGATTGTTGGCTACCAGACCAAAGAGCAACTGGCCCGCATTTTGGCCAAACACATCTAAATAAACAAAGGGGCATCCCTGGTGGGTGCCCTTTTAGTTTCATCTGACCTGTTTCAGTAAATAAATTTCTCGCTCGTTTTCGGCAATTTTGCTGGTCTGGTAATCGATATAGGCTTGAATATTAAATAGTTTTTTGTTGATATTCTCAACTTTACCGGATAATTCAACAACATCTTCTGTTGTCCGTTGCAAAGCAGCGGAAATATATTCGGTGCGGTGTTCAATAGAACGGGTCACAAGATACAGCTCACCCTGGCGTGTATCAATTCCGTCAACCCGCTGTTCCAGGCCATTCACGCGTTGCTCCAGGTTGTCCATACGTTGTTCCAGGCCATTCATGCGTTGCTCCAGGTTGTCCATACGTTGTTCCAGGCCATTCATGCGTTGCTCCAGGTTATCCATACGTTGTTCCAGCCGGTCGAAGCGCTGATTGAAAGTGCTATGCAAGTTTTCAACAGCATGCAGTATCTGGTATAACATTTGTTCCACCTTTTTCCCTCCCCCCATAGAAAATCCTGAATAAATTATAGCAAATGGGCATAGTGGAGAACAAGTGTTTTTGGGGAGAAAATTTTTAGAGAGCGATAATTTTATAGGGATGGGCGATCAGCCGTCTAGGGAGAGAAAAAGCCACCAGAGTCTGCTGATTATTGCAGATCTGCCAGCTGCCCACTTCTCTGGCCAGAGCCTGGGCCCGGGAGAAGACCAGGCCCAGGTTTTTCTGCAAACAAAGGGTGGCTCTTTGCAGAGCAGTATTCCAGGCGGTTTTGCTACTGGAATGGGATACTAGAAAAATCAAGGCATTAGGGGCTTCCAAAACAGGACCCTGTAACGGGAAGTCATCCAGTAAAGACATTTTTATATCTACCTGACAGGGAGGGGCTTCCCGGCAGTAGCTTGCGGAAACCATTGAGGGAACAGCTATCGGACCGAGATAAAGCAGGGGCTGACATTCAGAAACAGGCAAGTAGGCTGTCCAGCCAGCTTTGATAGTTATCGGCCAGAACCAGCCACCATGGCGGTTGAAATCAGCCAGGAGATGGGAGGAAAGTTTTAGTCCGGTCAGGCCCAGAAGCAAACTGGAGGGAATTTTGAAATGCAAAAGCTGTTGGATTTCCACAGCCAGTACGTGGCCAGTACGAGCCTGGGGTAAATATTTGCTGATTTGCCAGCTAAAGCGGTTTGGTTCCCGATGAGTCACCGGACAGACTGGAATTTGTAACTGAATTTCTTCCATATCCCTTCCCTCCTTGCCTTTTGTTCATTGATATGCAGCTAGCTCCCGGAATATGTGGGGAAAGATGGCGAGGAAAGAGAAGGTTTTTGGGGAAGAATGTAGAATGGGAAAAAAACAGAAACTGTCACAGGGGGGAATAAAGTGAAGTACATAGACTTACGCAGTGATACCGTAACCCAGCCGACCGAGGAGATGCGGCAAGCCATGGCCCGGGCGGAAGTGGGGGATGATGTTTACGGGGAAGATCCCACGGTTCGGCGATTGGAGGAAAAAGCGGCCGAGCTGTTTGGCAAAGAGGCGGCCCTGCTGGTACCCAGCGGGACTATGGGCAACCAGCTGGCGGTGCTGGCCCATACCCAGCGGGGAGATGAGGTTATAGTAGAGGCAGAAGCTCATGTCTTTTTCTATGAGGTAGGAGGCCTGGGCGCCCTGGCCGGAGTCCAGACCCGTACCATCCGCGGGGAAAAAGGGGTGTTGCCGGCTACCAGGGTGCGGGAGGCCATTCGCCTCAGTGATATTCATTTTCCACGCACGGCCTTGATCTGCCTGGAAAATACCCATAACCGGGCGGGGGGAACAGTAATGGGGCTTCAGGAAATGGAGGCTATTGGCCAGATTGGCAAGGAATATCAAATTCCCATTCATTTGGATGGGGCCAGGATTTTCAATGCTGCCACCTACCTTGGACTGCCGGTAAAGGTGCTGACCAAGGATATGGATTCGGTGATGTTTTGCCTCTCCAAGGGTCTGGCAGCTCCTATCGGTTCCATGCTGGTCGGGTCTGCCCAGTTCATTGCCCGCGCCCGGCGTTTGCGGAAAATGCTGGGCGGTGGTATGCGTCAGGCCGGGATAATTGCGGCAGCTGGAATGGTGGCCCTGGAGACCATGGTGGAGCGGCTGGCAGAGGACCACCGGCGGGCCCGTCAGCTGGCGGAGGGATTGGCTGCCATTCCCGGGCTGAAGGTGGACTTGGAACGGGTACAAACTAATATCGTAGTGGCTGATATTATGGCAACAGGCTTGAGTCCGGCGGTTTTCCTGGGCAAATTGAAAGAACAGGGGGTACTGGCCGCAGCATTTGGCGGCAATCTGGTGCGGTTTGTTACCCATAAAGATATCGATGATCTGGATATTGATCAGGCACTAATGGAAATCGAGAGGATTTGCCGGAAAGGGAGATAGTATGAATCTGTTTGAACAGGCTAATCTGACGGGACGGGGGAAAATGGCTCCCCTGGCGGACCGCATGCGCCCTCGTACCCTGGAGGAGTTTGTGGGGCAGGAGGAAATTGTGGGGCCGGGGCGGCTTTTACGCCGGGCCATTGAGGCTGACCAGCTCAGTTCCATGATATTTTACGGTCCGCCGGGCACGGGAAAAACGGCCCTGGCCAAAGTAATCGCCAACCAGACCCGGGCTGTGTTCACTCAGCTCAATGCCGTGACTTCTGGTGTCAGTGAGCTGCGCCAGGTCACAACAGCGGCAAAAGAACGCCTGCTGTACGAGCAAAAGCGGACTCTTTTGTTTATTGATGAGATTCACCGTTTTAATAAAAGCCAGCAAGATGCCCTGTTACCTTTTGTAGAGGATGGGACCATCATTTTGATTGGGGCGACCACGGAAAATCCCTACTTTGAAGTGAATAAGGCTTTGCTTTCCCGCTCCCGGGTTTTTCAATTCCGCCCCTTGACTGAACAGCACATCCTGGAACTGCTGCGTCGCGCTCTCGACGATGAGGAGCGGGGCCTGGCCGGTTACCGGCCGGAGGTGACCGAGGAGGCCCTGCGGCATTTAGCCCGGATGGCCAACGGTGATGCTCGCACGGCTTTGAATGCCCTGGAGCTGGCGGTGCTGACAACTCCGCCGCAGGAAGACGGCAGGCGGTTGGTAGACCTGGCGGTGGCGGAGGAATCCATCCAGCGCCCGGCCTTGCTTTATGATAAAAGCGGGGACCAGCATTATGATGTGATTTCGGCTTTTATCAAGAGCATGCGCGGTTCCGATCCCGATGCCACACTGCACTATCTGGCCCGCATGCTGGAGGCGGGGGAAGAGCCGGAGTATATAGCCCGCCGGATTATTGTCCATGCCGCCGAAGATGTGGGACTGGCTGATCCCCAGGCCCTGGTGGTGGCGGTAGCTGCTGCCCAGGCGGTGGAACGGATTGGTATGCCGGAAGGCAGGCTACCGCTGGCTCAGGCTGCTCTCTATGTGGCACTGGCACCCAAGGAAAACCGGATTATCAAGGCTATTGATGCGGCTCTGGCTGATGTGCGGGCTGGCAAAGGGGGACCGGTTCCCCTCCATTTGCGGGATACCCATTACGCGGGAGCCCAGGATCTGGGCCACGGACAGGGATACAAGTACCCCCATAATTATCCGGGGGCCAGGGTGGAACAGCAATATCTGCCCGATGATCTGCGGGGTCGGCAGTACTGGCCCCGACAGGAGAAAAAAGACGAGTAAAATAGTTGGATTTCAAATTGACAAATATACCCCTGTATGCTATTATATGACCAGAAAGAAAACCGACGAATTTGCTAGGAATTGAGGTGAGGGGCATGAAGCTGTCCACGCGCGGTCACTATGGGGTGCAGGCTATGTTCGATCTGGCCCAGCACTACGGGGAAGGACCGATTCCTTTAAAAAGCGTGGCAGAACGCCAGAACCTCTCCGAACACTATCTGGAACAGCTGGTGGGCAGCCTGCGCAAGGCTGGCCTGGTCAAAAGCATTCGCGGAGCCCAGGGAGGTTATATCCTGGCCCGGGACCCGAAGGAGATCACCGTCGGGGACATTATCCGGGTGCTGGAAGGCCCGGTGGCTCCGGTAGAGTGTGTCGGTGAGGAGATGCAGGAAAGCTGCAATCGCCTGGATGTCTGTATTACCCGGCTGGTCTGGCAGCGGGTGAAGGAAACCATCGACCAGGTGCTGGATTCCATCACTCTGGCCGATATGCTGGAAGAAGCAGAGAAGTTGAAACAGCAAGGTGATTTTTATATGTACTATATTTAAAGGAGATGAAAGCAAATGCGGCGCATATACATGGACCACAGTGCTACCACTCCGGTGGATCCGGAGATTGCCCAGGCTATGGTCAAGTACATGACTGAGGATTTCGGTAACCCCTCCAGCATTCATGCCTTTGGCCGGGAAGCCCGCAAGGCGGTGGAAGAGGCCCGGGAGCGGGTGGCAAAAGCTATCGGTGCCAATCCCCAGGAAATCATTTTCACCAGTGGCGGTACAGAGGCGGATAATATGGCCATACTGGGGGTAGCCCAGGCTAACTGCAAGAAGGGCAATCATATCATCACTTCCTCGGTGGAACACCACGCTGTACTGGATACCTGCAAACATTTGGAGAAAAATGGCTATTCTGTCACTTACCTGCCTGTGGATGAATATGGCCGGGTACGGGTGGAGGATGTGGAAAAGGCTATAACCAAAAACACCATCCTCATTACCATCATGCATGCCAACAATGAGGTGGGTACCATCCAGCCCATTGCTGAAATTGGCCAGCTGGCCAAAAAGCATGGAGTGCTCTTCCATGTCGATGCCGTGCAGTCTTTTGGCAAGATTCCGGTGAATGTGGATGAGCTGCAGGTGGATCTGCTCTCCCTTTCCTCCCATAAAATCTATGGGCCGAAAGGAGTAGGAGCTCTCTACATCCGCCGCGGTACCCGCATCACTCCTATCACCCACGGTGGGGCCCAGGAGCGCAAGCGCCGGGCCGGTACGGAAAATGTGCCGGGGATTGTCGGCTTTGGCCTGGCAGCGGAAAAAATTGTAGCGGAAATGGCAGAAGAAAGCCCGCGCCTGCAGGCTTTGCGGGACAAGCTGATCAAAGGCATTATGGAAAAAATGGATTATGTCAAGCTCAATGGCCATCCGACTGAACGGCTGCCCCATAATGTCAATTTCAGTTTCCACTTCATTGAGGGCGAATCGCTGCTTTTAATGCTGGATATGAAGGGTATCGCCGCTTCCAGTGGTTCAGCCTGTACTTCCGGTTCCCTGGATCCTTCCCATGTCTTGCTGGCCATGGGGCTGAGCCATGAAGTAGCTCACGGTTCCCTCCGCCTGACCCTGGGCAAGGTCAATACAGAAGAGGATGTGGATTATGTCCTGGAGGAGTTGCCGAAAATTGTACAGCGGCTGCGGGAAATGTCTCCCCTGGGGCCGGGAGTGACTATTGAAGCAAAGGAGTGTTATCATCATGTACACTGAGAAAGTAATGGACCATTTCACCAATCCCCGCAATGTGGGGGAAATTCCCGATGCCGATGGGGTAGGGCAGGTCGGCAATCCTTCCTGTGGGGATATCATGAAAATTTTCATTAAAGTGGACAATGATGTGATTACAGATATTAAATTCAAGACCTTCGGCTGCGGGGCAGCAGTAGCTACCAGTTCCATGGTCACTGAGATTGTCAAGGGCAAGACCATTCAGGAAGCCCTGCAGGTCACTAACAAAGATGTGGCTGAAGCTCTGGAAGGTCTACCACCCCAGAAAATGCACTGTTCCAACCTGGCTGCTGATGCTCTGCACGCAGCGATCAAGGATTATCTGCAAAAGCAGGGACGCAGTGAGTAAGGATGAAAAAAATCGAAGCCGTAATTCGGCCGGAGAAACTGAATGAGGTTAAACAGGCATTAGAAGCCTACGGGATCAAGGGTATGACTGTCTCCCAGGTAGTAGGCTGTGGACTGCAAAAAGGGCGGACTCAGCTTTATCGGGGTACGGAAATCAACCTCAACCTTTTACCCAAAGTGAAACTGGAACTGGTGGTACCCAATGCCTGTGTCGAAGAAATTATGAATGTTATACTAAATTCTGCTTGCACAGGCGCCGTGGGTGATGGTAAAATATTTGTGACAGCAGTGGAAAATGCCATCCGGATTCGAACTGGAGAAGAAGGAGAGGCAGCTCTTACTTAATAAGTTTTAACCCGGTGCGATGGGGTACCGGTTGAAAAAGGCGATGACGCCGATAGGACAGTCAAGGTAGACTGTCTTGTCGGCGTTTGTTTTTTTTATTCCACGAGGAGGAGGAGAAAGGACAATGGAGTTGAATTTGCAAAATCTGTCTGTGGGTCTGGATACTATCTGGGTTTTGCTGGCAGCAGCTCTGGTTTTCTTTATGGAAGCCGGCTTTGCGGCCCTGGAGGCGGGGTTTGTCCGCTCCAAAAATACATTGAATATCATCATGAAAGTATTAATGGATTGTGCTCTGGGTTTACTGGCTTACTGGGCTGTCGGTTTCGGGTTGATGTACGGGCAAAGCAAGGGCTGGTTTGGCACTAATGGTTTTTTTCTGCAAGGGGATTTCAGTTTTCTCGGTTTAAATATTCCAGTCTCTGTTTTCTGGCTCTTTCAGGCTGCCTTTGCCGTGGCAGTGGCCACTATCGTATCCGGTGCGGTGGCGGAACGGATGAAATTCAGTGCCTACCTGATTTTCAGCGCAGTAGCTACCGGACTCATTTACCCGCTGGCTGCCGGCTGGGTCTGGAATAGCAATGGCTGGTTGCATAACCTGGGCATGCTGGATTTTGCCGGTTCCGCTGCGGTGCATGCCGTTGGCGGCTGGGCGTCCCTGGCGGCGGCGATGGTGCTGGGGCCGCGGCTGGGCAAGTATGGTAAGGATGGCACTATCAATGCCATTCCTGGACATAATATCCCGCTGGCAGCACTGGGGGGCTTTATCCTCTGGTTTGGCTGGTTTGGCTTCAATGCGGGCAGCACTCTTTCCGCTTTGCACAAAGACATCGGCCTGATTGCTCTCAATACCAACCTGGCGGCAGCAGCCGGGGGTACGATGGGTTGTCTCTACACAATGTTCCGTTTTGGCAAGGCCGATGTCAGTATGGCTATTAACGGGGCCCTGGCCGGGCTGGTGGCTATAACCGCTGGTTGCGCCTATCTGGAACCGGCGGCTGCGGTAGCGGTGGGCCTGATTGCCGGCTTGCTGGTGGTGGAAGCTATTGGTCTCTTTGACCGCCTGCGCATTGATGATCCAGTGGGGGCTATTGCCGTCCATGGGGTTGGCGGCAGTTTTGGCACCCTGGCGGTGGGCTTGCTGGCCAAAGACGGTGGCCTCTTCTATGGCGGTGGCTGGCATTTGTTCCAGGTGCAGTTGATTGGGTTACTGGCCGTTTCAGTCTTTGCTTTTGCTGCAACTTACCTGTTGTTCCGGCTGCTGGCTGCGACAATCGGCATCAGGGTAAGTGCCGAAGAGGAACTGGAGGGACTGGATATAGCCGAGCACGGCTTCCAGGCCTATAATGAACTGGTCAACGGTAGCTTCAGTACAGCAGCATTGCCATCAGTTCTGGCGGAAAGCTGGGTGGAAAAGGTAGAAACCAATTAGAGTATGTGCCGGCCTTCGGGCCGGTTTTTTGCTGGCAAGGTAAAGAAAATTTATGATAAAATGAGGATAGTAATACAAAATCGAAAGGACTGGGAGTATGTCAAAAGAGTCTATTTATTCTTTAGAGGACATAAAAAATAAACTTGAACCGATATTCAGGAAGTTTGGGTTAAAAAGAGCTGCTGTTTTTGGCTCTTATGCCAGAAAGGAAGCCAGCATGAGTAGCGATGTGGATCTGCTTGTTTTATTGGATGACACTTTTGAACTGGAAAAATACTTAAAATTCGAGGCAGCTGTTAAAAGGGCACTAAAGAAGAATGTAGATATTCTAGAATACAGATGTATTAACCCTGTTATGAGAGATGATATTTTAAAGGAGGCTATAGAAATTTATGGAAACAAGAGACAGGAAAATACTCCTGGTAATTCTTGAGGATATAGAAGACATTTATAAGGCACTAGATGAATTTAGTTGTGATACTATGGAGAAATTTTTAGCAAGTCGTTTGTTACAAAAGTGTGTAGTGATGAGTTTGATAAATATTAGTGAAGGAATAGGAGAACTGAGTAAAGAATTGAAATCCAAGTACAAACAAATTGATTGGAGTCAGTTTAAAAAGTTACGTAATATTGCCGCACATAAGTATGGAGCTATTAATTTTGTTGTAGTATGGAATATTATCAACAAAAATATCCCTATTTTCAAAAAAAGTATAATTAACATTTTAAAAGAAACTGAGATACAGCAATAAAAAACTTTAGTTGGAGGACTACAATGCTAGTTTTACTGGTAGCTATCGGTACGGCCCTGCTGGGGGAAGTGAAAATTCAGCCTTTCGGGACGGCTTTTCGCTTTGGCCTGGGCAGTGTGTTCTTTTTGCTGGCCCTGATATTCTGGCGCCAGCTGCCATTGCGCCTGACCGGCCTGGTGGTGGGCCTGACCACTGTTGCCTGGCGGATAGGGCTGGCCAGCTATCACGGGCTAAGCTGGAGCGAGGCTTTGTGGCTGCATTTGCCGGCCCTGGCCTACTACCTGACCCTGGTTTTCTTCTTGCATAATGCGGGCTGGGAGAGCAAGCGGGAACAGCCCCTGCAACTGGGGGGACTGGTGGCTCTGGCTGATGGCGGGGCCAACCTGGTGGAGATGCTGGTACGCACCGGTTTCAATCTGGAGCTGCTCACCCCCGGAAAACTGTGGGCCTTGCTGGTCGTAGCCGTGCTGCGGGGGTTAGCCGTGGTTTTGCTGGCCGATGTCCTGCTGCAGGAACGGCATCGGACCACCAGGGAAGTGGAAGAGGAACACCTGCTCAGGCGGTTACTGGTGGGGTCTAACCTGCACATGGAGGCTTTTTTTCTGCGCAAATCCATGGCCCAGGTGGAAACGGTAATGGCGCGCAGCCATGAACTCTATCAGAAATTGAAAAATCGTCAACCGGTTCCTGATCCCCTGGCCAAAATGGCCCTGGATGTGGCCAAAGAGGTCCATGAAATCAAAAAAGATCTAAAACGGCTGGAAGAAGGCTTAAATCAGCTGCTGGCCGAAGAGCCGGTAACTGAGGTGCTGACGGTAGAGGAAATTCTGGAGCTGGTGGCAGCCACCAACCGGGCCTACGCCCAAACTCTGGGCAGGAAGATCGAAATACAGACTGAGGCGGAAGGACAGTATGTCACTGACCGTATTTATCCGCTGGTTTCCATCTTGAACAACCTGGTGCAAAATGCAGTGGAGGCCATGGAGGAAGGACAGATCATCCTGCGGGCCGGGCTGGTAGCGGGTAAACTGGAGCTGCTGGTAGCCGATAATGGCCCGGGCATCGCACCCCGGGACCAGGAGCTGGTGTTTGAACCCGGTTTTACCACCAAATTTACCCCGGAAGGGCGGCCTTCCACCGGGATAGGGCTGACCCAGGTCCGGGATATGGTAGAGCATCTGGGCGGGGAGATCAGTTTGTCTTCCCAGCCTGGAACCGGAACCGTTTTTGCTATCAAAGTACCCTTGTAGGGGAGGTGACCTATGGGCGAATTCAAATTCATGATTATCGATGACGACCGTATCTGCAGGCGCATGTTGAGTATGATCATCGAACAGGAAGGTTTAGGGGAAGTAGTCGGGGAACTGGAGACCGGGGAAATGGCCGATATGGTGGTGATGCAGGTCCGGCCCGATGTAGTGCTGGTGGACTTGTTGCTACCCGGTCAGGATGGGGTTGAGGTAGTAGCTGCCCTGAAAGAAAGAGGTTTTACGGGGGCCATTGTCATGATTTCTCAGGTGGAAAACAAGGAAATGGTGGCCGGTGCCTATCAGGCGGGCGTGGATTTTTATATCCACAAACCCATCAACCGGGTGGAAGTGGTATCGGTTTTGCAAAAAGTGCTGGCCAATTTGCGCCTGACCCAATCCCTGGCCCAGGTGCGCAATTCCCTGGCAGCATTGGATTGGATGGTGGGCAACCAGCAACCGGAACGGAGCAGTGACAGGGAGAGCGGCAGCAAGAAAATGCGCCGGGTTTTGCGGGACCTGGGACTGGCGGGGGAAATGGGCAGCCGGGAACTGAACTGGCTGGTGGAGATTTTGCGGGAGAAGGAAGAAGAAGGGCGCACTCCGGCCAACCTGCAGCTCAAAGAGCTATATCAGGAATTGCAGGAACGCTACCGCCAGGAAACTGGAGAAGAGGTGGATCTGGGTACCCTGGAGCAGCGCATTCGCCGGGCAGTACACGAAGCTATGGAACATCTGGCCGCTTTAGGGGCGGAAGATTACCATGATCCTCTTTTTGAATACTATGCTCCCCGCTTTTTTGATTTTAACGAAGTACGGGCCAAATTGCGAGGAGAAAAGGGCAAGATCAACCTGAAAAAATTCATCATGGCCCTTTATGATGAGGTTACGCATCAATAACTGGAGTATACAATGTAGGCTCCAGTTATTTTTTTGTAGTTTTTTGTGGGCTGGTCACCAAAATGGAGCCAGAGGTGAGAGCAGTGATCAAGTTCAAGAATGTCAATAAATATTTCGGCAACCATCATGTCCTCAAGGATATCAATCTGGAAATCCGGGAAGGGGAAGTGGTGGTGGTCATCGGCCCCTCCGGCTCGGGGAAGAGCACCATGTTGCGCTGTATCAACCAGCTGGAGAAGATTTCTTCCGGTGAATTGATAGTGGACGGTTTCCGGCTGGATGACCCAAAGGTGAATATAAATCTCTTACGGCAGGAAATCGGCATGGTTTTCCAGCATTTCAATCTCTATCCTCACAAGACGGTGCTGGAAAATATCACTTTGGCTCCCATCAAGGTCAAAAAAATGGACCCCCGGGAAGCGGAAAAAATTGCCCGTTACTATCTGCAAAAGGTAGGCATTGCTGAAAAGGCTGACGCCTATCCCAGCCAGCTTTCCGGTGGCCAGCAGCAAAGGGTGGCCATTGCCCGGGGTCTGGCCATGAAGCCGAAAATCATGCTCTTCGATGAGCCCACCTCAGCCCTGGACCCGGAAATGGTCAATGAGGTACTGGATGTAATGAAGTCCCTGGCCCGGGAGGGAATGACCATGGTGGTGGTTACCCATGAGATGGGCTTTGCCCGGGAAGTGGCCGACCGGGTGATTTTCATGGATGAGGGGCGCATTATCGAGGAAGGCACCCCGGAACATTTCTTCAAAGAGCCCAAAGAGGAGCGAACCAGGCTCTTCTTAAGCAAAATTCTCTAAAAACAAGGGAGGTTGAACCGATGAAACTGAAAAAACTGATAGCATTGGCTTTCGCCGGGATCCTGTCTCTTGGACTGCTGGCCGGCTGCGGAGGCGGCGGAGAGCAGAAACAGGCGGAAAACCAGCCGGCAGCCGGAAAGGCTGGCAAACTGGAGCAAATCAAACAGCGGGGCAAATTGATTGCCGGTGTCAAGTATGATGTACCCCTGTTTGGCATGCTCAATACCCAGACCAACCAGGTAGAAGGCTTTGAAATCGACCTGATGAAGGAACTGGCCAAAAAGATTTTTGGTGATGAGAGCAAAGTGGAATTCGTCAAGGTTGAATCCAAAACCCGGATTCCTATGCTGCAAAACGACCAGGTGGATATTGTGGCCGGTACCATGACCATTACTGAAGAGCGGAAAAAGCAAATTGACTTTTCCGATGTCTATTTTGAAGCCGGTCAGTCCCTGCTGGTCAAGAAAGGCAGCTCCATTAAATCAGTGGATGATTTGAAAGGCAAGAAAGTAGCGACTGTCCAGGGTTCCACCAGTGCCAAGAACATTCGGGCCAAGGCTCCGGAAGCCCAGGTGCTGGAATTCCCCACCTATCCCGAAGCCTTCCTGGCTCTGCAAAATGGCCGGGCTGATGCTATGACCACTGATAACTCCATCTTGCTTGGTTTTGCCCAGCAGGATCCTAATGTAGAACTGGTAGGCGGGCTCTTTACTTCCGAACCCTACGGTATGGGCTTTAAGAAAGGCAATGATGACTTTGTCAAGTTTGTCAATGACTGGCTGAAGGAAATGAAGGACAGCGGCAAGTACGCTGAACTGTATAAAAAGTGGTTTAAAGAAGAACCCCCCAAGTAAGCGGCCGGGGTCCCCTGCCCGGGGACCCCTTTAAATTGCACCGGAGGAGGTAGTTTGTATGACCAACTGGGCAGATGTCTGGCAACGCTCGGATCAATTCTTCTCCGGGCTGGCCATTACCCTGCAGGTATCCTTGCTGGCCCTGGTTCTGGCCCTGGCGATTGGCGTAATTGTAGCGGTTTTGCGGGTTATCGAAAACCCGGTAACCCAGTTTATCGGCAAATGGTATGTGGAGTTTTTTCAAAATACACCCCTGGTAATTCAGGTCTTTTTCTTTTATCAGGGTTTGCCCTCTTTGGGGGTAAGCCTGTCGGAATTTACCTGTGGCACCCTGGGGCTGGGCATTTATACCGGTGCCTATATTGCCGAAGTGTTTCGGGCTGGCATCCAGTCCATTCCCAGAGGACAGTGGGAAGCGGCCCGCTCCCAGGGCTTCACTTATCTGCAAACCATGGGTTATATCATTCTGCCCCAGGCCTTGCGGGTAGCTTTGCCCCCGCTGGGCAACCAGGTGGTAAACCTGGTGAAAAACTCGGCCATTCTCAGCACCATTGCCGTTGCTGACCTGATGTATAATGCCAACCTGGTTTCTGCCGAAACTTTTATCGTTTTTGAAGTCTATATTTTTGCTGCCTTACTCTATCTGACTTTGACAATTCCCCTGAGTGCCCTGGTGGAATACCTGGAACGCCGGGTAGCTCAAGGTTATCATTAAAGGAGGGCTGAAGGATGACTACAAGTGGCTGGGCTCCCTTTCTGGATTTAAATAACCTAACCTTTCTGGCGGCTGGTTTGCGCTGGACCCTGGGGTTAGCCGCCCTGAGCATAGCCTTCAGTCTGTTTTTCGGTGTGCTGCTGGCTCTGATGCGCATTTCGGGCTGGAAGTTCCTGAGCGGGCCGGCCTATCTCTATATCCATGCCTTGCGCAATAGCCCCTTGTTGCTGATCATCTTTTTTACCTATTTTGCCTTGCCCCGGATGGGGATCAGCCTTTCGCCCTTCTGGGCCGGGGTGGTGGCTTTGACCATCTTTACTTCTGCTCTGGTAGCGGAGATATTCCGGGGCGGAATTCAGGCGGTGCCTAAAGGGCAATGGGAAGCGGCTCGCTCCCAGGGTTTCACCTGGGCCCAGACTATGGCTTATATTATTTTGCCCCAGGCTTTCAAGAAAATTATACCGCCCCTGGTCAGCCAGTTTACTTCCCTGATCAAGGATACTTCCTATTGTTTCATCATTTCGGTACCGGAGCTGTTCAGCCAGGGCCAGGTTTTCTTCAGCCGTTACAATAACCCGATGCAGACTTTGCTGGTGGAGGCAGTGATCTATTTTGTCATCTGCTATGCCCTGACTTCCTACAGCCGCCGCCTGGAACGCAAGTTGGCCTATGGCCACTGATTGTGGTATAGTATATCCTGAGGTGATTTGTAGTGAAACCCACAGTGGCGGTTGGCATGAGCGGAGGCGTGGACAGTTCGGTAGCGGCCGCTCTTTTAAAAGAGCAAGGATATAATGTTATCGGCATAACCC
>NZ_BDLR01000029.1:0-16830 GCF_002049395.1 Carboxydocella sp. JDF658
CCCCGCCATAAATGGTATCATCAAAATGCTCCCAGGGAGAATCCCCTTCCCCCTTGGTGTTAACGGCACCATTAATCCCCCCCTGGGCACAAACGGAGTGACTGCGTTTTACCGGTACCAGAGAGAAAAGATCAACCTTGAAGCCAGCCTCTGCTGCCTTAATGGTAGCCATCAGGCCGGCCAGGCCGCCACCAACAACGATAATCTTCTTTTCCGCCATCTTCCTTCTCACCCCTTTAGCCTCTGATAAAGCCGAACAGCGCATTCAAGCCTACAGCAGTAATAACGATAAAGAATATGCTCCAGATGATAGTACTGGTTCTCTGAGCTTTAGGCCCAATGGTAATCCCCCAGGAAACCAGAAAAGCCCACATGCCATTGGCAAAATGGAAAGTAGCAGCAATCAACCCTATAGCATAAAGAACAGCATTAACTGGATTGGAAAGCAAATTATGCATAAACTCAAAACTCATTTCAGTGCCAAAGAACAGGGTTTGCAAACGGGTATTCCAGACATGCCAGATGACAAAAATTAAAGTGATGATACCGGAAAGCCGCTGAATCCAGTAAAACCAGTTACGATAATACCGGTATTGAAAAACATTGCTCTCTCCCGTCAGAACAATCCAGGTCCCGTAAATACCATGGAACAGAAGCGGCAAAAAAATCAGGAGTAACTCAATGAAGATAAGATAAGGAATACTCTGAAAAAACTCCACCTTTTCATTAAAGGCTTGTGCCCCTTTCAGGGCAAAGGAATTGGTAAACAAATGCTCCAGCAGGAACAAACCAACTGGAATCACCCCCAGAAGGGAATGGAGCTTGCGGATGAAAAAATGATTATCCGCCATAAAGCCAAAACCTCCTCCCATGATGATTGCTTTTCAGTGATATCGTTTACTTGCAAAAAGCATGCCATAAAAAAATTAGACAGGTTAAGCCTCAGACTCACCGGCCTTTATTCTCATTTCTTGTTTTTATAAAAATGTGGCTACTGAATCGCCTTTTCTTTTCTATTTTCTAAAATTTTTAACCTATGCTGCTTGTTCCTGATTAAGGTATTGACTTCTGCCACCGCCTTTGCTATAATAACCTTTGTCTGCGGGGCGTAGCGCAGTTTGGTAGCGCGCCACATTCGGGATGTGGAGGCCGCAGGTTCGAATCCTGTCGCCCCGACCAGTGCCTGCGGACATGGCGGAATTGGCAGACGCGCTAGATTCAGGTTCTAGTGGGCTTACGCCCGTGGAGGTTCAAGTCCTCTTGTCCGCACCAAATCCCACGCAAAAAACCGTTGCCGAAAAGCAACGGTTTTTTATATTTTTAGATTTAACATAATCGTGCTATAATCCAGTAAATCAACCAGGTGTTTGTCTATAATTTGCTGAACTATGGCCAGATTAAGCGCCTGATAATCATGAACAGCCAGATTGCGGAACCCCACCATTCCTTTGAGGTTCTTGCTTAATTTTTCATCAATAATCCCCTTTTCCAGCAAAATATCAAAAGCTTCCCGGCTATTTTGAGGAACACCCCATCCCTGCTCGGCAATAACATGCATCGCTAAAAATTATAGCAACTTTTATTGATAATCACATCCTTCGCCATAAACCCGCCCCCTCTTTTTAATTGCCTCCAGTATTACCTGTCTTCTTTCGTTTAATAAAGCGTATTCCTTTAGTGCCCTCATAAAAAACCACTGCCTGGCTATTTCATCTCGAGAGAAGACTATTTTCCCCGTACCGACAATCTGAGCCGTTAATACCGTCGAAGCCTCCCGTAAATCCACCAGGTCCACTTCTCTCTGCAATAGCTCAGCCAGTTCCTGAGCCAGTTGATACCTGTACCAGGCCTCAGTTTTTTGTTCTGCCAGAAACGCAAGATCTATGTCACTATCGGCCCGCAGTCTATCCTGAGCAGCTGAACCGAAGAGCAAGATAAAAAGGGGGTTAACTCGCTCCTGCAAAAAATTTTTAATTAGTTTAATTTCTTTTTCACCCAGGCCTTGCATTTCTCATCCCTCACTAATCTGCTTATATCCATATTTTACTCTATTTCCCGCCAAAACAAAAGAAAAAGGCCGGTAGTAACCGACCTTTTCAGTTAATATCCACTTTGATGCTGCGTCCTCGTCCCGCTTTGGGGATCCGGATTTCCAGGATGCCATTGCGATAGGAGGCCCGGGCTTCTTCTGCCTTTACCGCCGCCGGCAAGGTAAAGGTGCGGGCAAAGGCGCCATAATACCGTTCGGAATGATGGTAGTCTTCATCTCTGGTTTCCGCACTGCGCTTGATTTCTCCCCGGATGGTAACCGCATCTTCGGTAACCCGCACATCCAGGTCCTCCCTGGACTCAAGACCGGGGATTTCCGCTACCACCACCACTTCATTTTCCGTCTGATAGATGTCCACCCGTGGCCCCGCTACCTGATAGCCCAGAAAGCCCTCCCGGCTGCGGCCTACCGCTTCCTGGACAAAGCGGTTGAACTCGCGAAAAGGGTCAAAGGGTATAAGGGTCATCTGCATCACCTCCCCTTATACTCTTTTCCCGTGACGGACAGAATTATGCAGAATTAATAACCTTGAGCATCAGGTTTAACTTTGCCACGGAACAGCCAGTGGACAAAAACGGTATAACCCAGAACAATCGGCACACCACAGAGGGCGATAATCAGCATGACCTTAAGAGTTAGGGGCGAAGAAGATGCATTATAGATAGTCAGACTGCGGGCCGGATCCAGGGCAGGAACCAGATTGGGATAAAGACCAGCAGCGGCGATCAGCACCAGACCAGCCATAGTAAGAGATGAAGCCAGAAAAGCGGCTGTTCCCTGACCCCGGCGTCCAAAATAGATTACAGCTCCCATCGCCAACCAGGTCAGAAGCGGCAAGAGCCACAACCAGGGATATTTGCTGAAATTGGTAAATAGATGGGGCGCAACCAGCCAGCTGAAGAGGGTAACCGCCAGATAGAGGGCAACCACTCCGCCCCAGATACCAGGCAGGAGCTGCCGGGCCCGCCCTGCCAGCGGCTCTCCTGTTTTCATCATCACATAGGTTGCCCCTTGCTGCAGGAAAGCTGCCAGTCCCAGCACTCCTACCAGCAAGGCAAAAGGATTAAGTAAACCGAAAAAGCCACCTGTATAATATTGCTGGCTATCGAGAGGCAGGCCTTTGAGTACATTGCCCAGAGCTACCCCGAAGAGAAGAGCTGGTAAAGCACTGCCCAGGAAAAAGGCCCTATCCCATAAATTATGCCAGGCCGGACTTTCATCCTTATTCCGAAACTCGATGGCTACAGCCCGGAAGATAAGGGCAAACAAAACCAGCATCAGGGCCAGGTAAAATCCGCTGAAGACGGTAGCATACACCAGGGGAAAGGCGGCAAAAAGAGCTCCACCACCGGTTAACAGCCAAACCTCATTGGCATCCCAGAAAGGACCAATAGCATTGAGAAGCTGGCGCTTTTCGTCATCATTTTTGGCCAGCAGATAATAGAGGGTACCTACCCCCAGATCAAACCCATCCAGAATGGCATAACCAACGATCAGTATCCCTACCAGCAGGAACCAGGCAGTGTTGAGATCCATCCTACTTCACCTCCTGTACATCTTCAGCCATGGCCTTGTTAATGATGCGGCGAATCAGATATACCAGCATCCCGAAAAGGAAGGAATAGATGAGCACAAAGGCCAGGATGGTCAGCAATATCTGTCCCGCCGGCAATGGAGAAGCAGCAGCTTGAGTTTTTAACAAACCATAAACAATCCAGGGCTGCCGCCCAATTTCTGCCGCCATCCAGCCCAGCTCATTGGCCAGAAAGGGCAGGGGCAAAGACCAGAGTAAAGCTTTCAGGGTAAAAGTATGTTCATAGAGTTTGCCCCGATACAGCAGCCAGAGAGCCCAGAGCAGAAGTACAGCGAAAAAGCTGCCTAACACCACCATCAGACGGAAGGAATAGAAACTGGCAGCCACCGGCGGCCGTTCTTCGCGGGGAAAATCCTTCAAGCCTTTTACTTCCGCCTGAGGATCCCCAAAGGCCAGCCAGCTCAGCGCCCCGGGCACACCAATTTCCAGCAAATTGCGCTCCTGGGCCGGGGCAGGAATACCTATCAGCAACAGTGGTGCCTGTTTTTTGGTCTCCCATAACCCTTCAAAAGCGGCCAGTTTGGCCGGTTGCGTTTCCGCCACCTGCTTGGCGTGAATGTCACCCAGAAATACCTGGAGCAAGCTGGCTACCAGTGCCACTACCAAAGCCAGTTTCAAGGAGTGCCGGGCCAATTCCACCCGTTTCTTTTTCAGCAGGAGATAGGCACTGATTGCCATCATGAAAAAGGCACCGGTGATATAAGCCCCATCCAGAGTGTGTAGATAGCGGGGGATAGTGGATGGGTTGAAGACAGCAGCAGCAAAATCGGTAAGAATGGCCCGCCCGCCTTCCACTTTGAAACCAGCAGGGGTTTGCTGCCAGGAGTTAGCCACAATAATCCAGAAAGCTGACAGACTGCTGCCCAGAGCTACCATCAGAGCCGCAAAGAAACGCAAGCCAGCAGAGATTCGTTCCCGGCCAAAGATGAGCAGAGCAATAAAGGTGGATTCCAGGAAAAAGGCAAAGACCCCTTCCGCTGCCAGCGGAGCACCAAAAATATCCCCCACGAATTTAGAGTATTCCGACCAGTTGGTGCCGAACTGAAACTCCATCGTGATGCCAGAAGCTACCCCAACGGCAAAACAGGCCACAAACAATTTGGTCCAGAAGCGGGACATTTCATCATAAACTTTTTTCCCTGTGCGCCAGTGTTTGTACTCAATAAAGGCCAGCAGGGCCGCCAGACCGATGGTCAAAGGCGGAAAAAAGAAGTGAAAAAAGGCGGTCAGACCAAACTGAATCCGCGAAAGCAAAACAGCATCCATCAAAACCCCTCCTTGTCGCTATTGTATACTAAATTAGTGAAGTTTATGCTCAAAAAGAAGCGCCCGCAGGCTAAAGGTTGGCAAAGTTCTGCTCCCTCAATGCCTCCACCAGTTTCCCCTGGATCCTGGCCAGAGCCTGGTGAATGGAACAGGCAGGCGCTCCTTTTTTATTGCAGGCAGCATAATCCAGTAAACACTTATTGATGGCCAGCGGCCCCTCGATGGCTTCCACTACCTCCAGAAAGGTAATTTCTTTCGGCTTTTTGGCCAGCTGGTAGCCTCCACCCGCCCCGCGGATAGATCGGACAATTCCAGCTTTGATCAAGGAAGGCATGATTTTCAGCAAAAAGCGCATCGGGATCACTTCCTCTCTGGCTATTTGCTGGGCCTCCACTTTTTCCCCCTGGTGCCGGACCAGACAGGCTACAGCCCGTAAAGCGTAATCGGTGGCCTGATTGAGTACCATAACCCATTCTCCGTTCATTGTTTACTATATCAGTAAACTTTCTGGTTAAATAATACCACTTTTCCAGCCTTCTGTCAAGATGCAAAAAAAAAAGAGACCCGGAGGGTCTCGTGCAGGCTGTTAGTGCCAGAGGGTGCGGGCCAGTACCCGAAAGAATCTCATCAGCATCTCCCGGTCCAGCTGTAAATCCTGCTGAAAAGGATGGATCATCAACACCAGACCGGATTCCTTGAGTTTGGCCGGCACATCCATTGATTGCAAATCAATCAGGGAAGCTCCCAGTCTCTGAAAGAACCGACAACGGCGGTCAAAATCATCATCAGTGCTCTTCACTTCCATTATCAGTCCCTGTGCCTCAGGATGCTGTTGCCGGATTTCCTGCAGCATAGCCTGATAAAGTCGGGCTCCATAACCCTGACTCTGAAAGGCAGGCAAAATGCCGATATAATCCAGAAAGGCCAGCTGCAAATCCTGGAGATAATAGTAGACAGCATAGCCTACCAGTTCTTCATCCTCTTTCAGGACCAGGTAATGCATCTCATTGGGGGCAATCAGGGAATGATCCAGCAGTTTCTGGGTAATTTCCCTGACCTCATAGTTGGACAGGTCAAACATCAACTGGCAATAACGGATGGATTCCAGATAATCCACAGTCTGTGGACTTTTCACTTCTCTCACGCGCAACATAGCCCCCACCCCTGATCGCTGAATAACCATTCACACTAAAATATATACCGTTCACTTATAATATATACCATTCACCTGCAAAAGCGCAATAGGGCACAAAAAATTAGGACGGAAAAACCGTCCCATTTTTTTGTATTATTTAACTTCCGATATTAATTGCCCAATCCGCCTGATGCCCTCCTCCAGTACCTCCAGACTAACGGCATAAGAAAGGCGCAGGGTTCCCGGTTGACCAAAAGCCTCCCCGGGTACAGCAGCCACCTGGACCTCTTCCAGTAACAGTTCAGCCAGCTGAGCGCTGCTCTCTATTGGCCGCCCCTGCCAGCTTTTGCCCAGAACGCCACTGACATCGGGGAACAGGTAAAAAGCACCAGCTGGCCGAGAGCAGTAGATTCCGGGGATTTGCTGCAACAGTTCCCAGCCCCGCTGCCGCCGTCGGTCAAAAGCTGCCACCATCTCCTGCAAGGGCTGCTGGGGCCCGGTTAAAGCAGCCAGAGCCGCCGCCTGGGCGATAGAAGTGGGGTTGCTGGTACAATGGCTCTGTAAGTCCGCCATAGCTTTGGCCCAGGGCAAAGGAGCAGCTGCATAACCGATCCGCCATCCGGTCATGGCATAGGCTTTGGACACCCCGTTGATAACAATGGCCTGCCCGCTCAATTCCGGCACTACTGCCACGATGCTGTGATGCTGGTTACCATCATAAACCAGTTTCTCATAGATTTCATCAGAAATCACCGCCAAACCCCGTTCCAGCAGCCATTTTCCGATACTTTCCAGTTCTTCCCGACTGTACACTGCTCCTGTAGGGTTATTGGGGCTGTTTAATATCAAGGCTTTCGTTCGTCCAGTTATTGCCCTTTCCAGGTCTTCCACCCTGACTTTATAATTATTTTCCCGGCTGGCTGGCACCGGTACCGGTACCCCACCGGCCAGCTTGATCTGTTCCTCATAACTCACCCAGTAAGGTACAGGCATCAGCACCTCATCCCCGGGGTTAATTATAACCTGCAGGGCATTATACAAACTGTGTTTGGCCCCACAGGAAACTACTACCTGGGCCGGACTATATAAAAGGCCATTCTCCTGAGCCAGTTTGGTCACAATCGCTTCCTTCAGTTCTTCTATCCCTGCTACTGCGGTATATTTGGTCATCCCCCGCTCTATGGCCCGCATGGCCGCAGTCTTGATGTGTTCAGGGGTATCAAAATCCGGTTCTCCAACCCCGAAATTGATCACCTTTGCCCCGGCTCTGGCCATTGCCTTGGCTTTACTGTCCAGCGCCAGGGTAGGTGATGGAGAAATTCTCAGCGCCCGTTCTGCCAGTTCCATGAAAGTACCTCCCGTTTTATGTATTCACAAGAAGGTCTTTCGACAGCGATTGGCGTTTTCCTTTCTCTTCAGCGAATGTATGCAAAAAACTTAAAGCAATGGGCCGATTTTTTCTCATTTCCCAGATTTTCAGCCAGCAGCAAATCCATTTCTCCCTCCAGACTAACTTTCTTGCCTTCCTGTTCTACTAAAACCTTGATGCTCATCGGGTATCATTAACCTCCATCCTGCTCTTCCCGCACTCCACCATTACGATAGAACCGGTACTATCTGTAGCCAGATAGACTTTGTTGCAGTGTTCCAGTATTACCGAGAAACCATACCCAAGGGATTTCTTGGTAGAAAACCCCTTGACCAGCAAGGACTGGGGCAGTTTTTCCACTTCAAAACCGCTCCCTTCGTCCCTGACGACAATATAGAGATTATCTCGATCATCCAGCCCCCAGTTAACCTGCCCGCCCCGGGCATGCTTGAGGGCATTGGTGGCCAGCTCAGAGAGAATCAGCAGCAGTTCCTTGCTGCGTTTCTCCGGATACTGACGCACCTGTAACCAGATCTGGAAATGTTCCCGCAGCTGGCCCAGATTCCGGGCCTCCTTAACCTCCAGCCACTCTCCCAAATTTAATTTATGCCAGAAATCCAGCATTTCTTCCTTTTCGGCAAGATGCAGTTTGGATTGAGTGACACTGGCCAGAATATCGCGGTAGATGCGGCGGGTGAACTTCAATTTCCAGTTAACCACCGATTTTTTGTTCGTACGCTCCCACCAGTTGAGGAAAACATCCACTATTTGCGGGTCCCACTGAGCCCCTGCTCCCCGGGCCAGCTCCTCTAAGGCCTGTTCAGCCGTCCGCCCCTTCTGATAAATCCGGTCACTGGTCATGGCATCAAAGGCATCGGCCACAGCGATAATACGAGCCCCCAGGTCAATGTCCTCTCCGGCTATGCCAGCAGGATAACCCAGGCCATCCCAGCGCTCATGATGTTGTTCCACCGCCTGCAGGATCCCCTGCATTTCCGGGATGGCTTCCAGAATACGCCGGGATGTTACAGGATGCTGTCTGATCACCACCCGTTCCTCTTCTGTCAGCCGGCCCGGTTTATTCAAAATCAGCTCCGGCACCCCGATTTTACCGATATCATGCAACAAACCGGCCAGATAAATATTTTCCTTTTGCTGTGCCGTCAACCCCATTTCCTCGGCAATAATACGAGCATAGCGGGCCACATTCTCGGAATGACCTTTGGTATAGCGGTCCCGGGCCTCCAGAGCCTGTACCAGAGCCTGGATGGTAGCCAGAAAACGGGCTTTAATGGCCTGTTGCATTAATTCGTGTTTGAGGATGGCCCCTATTTTTTCCGCAATTAAAGTAGCCACCATCACTATCTCCGGAGGATAGGGTCTCTTGCTGTCTTCCGCTTTTACCCGGTTGCCTATAAGCAAAGCTCCCCGGGTAGTACCATCAATGCGGATGGGAACCACCAGAATATCGCTGTATTCCGGGGAAAGCAAATCCGGTTGCACAGTTTGGGACGCAGTCCCCAGATTCAGTGTTTCCCCGGAAGCGCAGACCAGGGAAAACAGCCCGACAGTCTGGCGGCTCAGGCTGGCCTCCTCCCCCAGCCCCCAGTGAGCCAGCAGGCGAAAGCCTTCTTCTCCTTCTTCCCTGACCACCACCGTCCCTATCTGGCTGCCGGACATGACCATTAGAAACAATAAACCCAGCAAATAGGCCTGTTCTGCCTGTAATACAGGAGTGATAATTCCGGCTTGTAAAAACCTTCGTAGACTCTGGCGAAAATGATTAGCCAGTTCGGAATCATCCAGCAGGCATTTTTGCCGGCAGCAGATATTTACCAGTAACAAGTCCCCGTAGCAGGAAGCATACAACTTATTCCAGCCCAGGGGAATAGGCTCAGAAAGATAACGATAATCTCCCTCTGCCCTTTTCAGCCTGCGGATTGCTTCCTGGATTGCCGGGCTAAAGCGGCTGGCTATTTGTCGATCACCGGCAATAATTTGCCACTCTTGCTCATCATCAAACTTTATTATGGCAGCTGCCCAGGAACCCACCAGGTTTTTCTGAAAGCGGACAAAGATTTCCCAGGCTTCTTCAGCCATAACCTGCCCGTCCATAATTTTTGACACCAGCCGCACCAGCTCCGCCTGCTCCCAGCGCTGCTGCCACCAGTTTTTTTGTTGCTGAAATAATAGATAGTAAACACCGCCTAGAGCCAAAAGCAGCAAAAAGGTCAGTAACCACACAGAGGCCAGTCGATGACCATCATAATGCAGCAGGGCCAGTAACAGGGAAAAAAGTATGCCATAGAGGGTAGTAACCAGCCAGAAGCGGTTTTTCACTGCTGATCACGGCAAACCAGTGCCAGAGGTATCTCCTTGTCTGCCGCTTTCAGTACCCAGCCGTTCTCAGTCGGCACCACCATTCCCAGTAATTGCAGGATCTCAAACAAGGTCGGCCCGATTTCCCAGCCCGTAACGGTTACTCCCAGCAAGGTCAGTTCTTCCAGAAAATCCAGCACCGCCCCCACCCCGGTGGAATCAATAAACTTAATCCCGCAAAAATTGAATACTACTTCAGTTTCCCCCAGCAACAGGGGTACCAGCTGCTGCTTAAAGGCGTCAGCCGTACCCAGGTCCAGCGCTCCGCTAATTTTTATTAAAGCCCGTTCACCCAGCCGCTCTTTTTCCACCTGTAACATATTCTTCCTCCTCATTGCAAGTGTTCTTTATACAGGTAATCCACCCGTAAAATCCCCTGTTCATCTACTGCTACCCGCACGTCTCGCAGGACTTCCTGGACCTTGACCAGCTGACGACCGACCCGGAAGCTGACCCCGGGATAGACCCGGTTAACCAGAATGCGGCGGCCGAAAACAAATTCCACCGTCGTGGGAGTGGCCATGGGGCTCCCCAGTTCATTCAATACGGCATTACCGGTTACAATCAAACGCCCACCGCGATAAATGCTGTCTTTTTTCTCCGCCAGCACATCGCCCCCGGCACTTACCTGACACATATAGGCGCCCTGACCGGTAAAGACTATCTTACCGCTGGCCTCCAGTTTACTGTTATGGGCATAAGCCAGCTTAATATCAGAAGCGGAATTGATGGTGGCCTCCAGGTCAATAATCTCCTTTTCCAGCCGCAAAATGGCTTCCTGAATTTCCAGCTCATCAGCCACTTCCAGTACGCCTAATCCCACAAACTTGCGAGCCACCAGGCGGATGATTTCGTTCAAACTATCACTGGGGCTCTGGTTTTGTAACATCTGAACGATTTGTAAAATCAGTTTCGGTAAAGTAGCAAATTTCTGATCCAGCAAAATGCGCAGCAAACGGCCTAAGCCATAGCGAGCCAGATCTTCACTGCCAAAGGCCGGATGCTGTTTGAGCTGTACTACTGCCAGCAGGAGGGATTCCAGTTCCCCATTGATTTCCCGCAGACGGTAAATAATTTCACTGTTAATGGCATCCATCCCCCCTGCCACCAGGGTTGCCCCGACCACGTTCTTATGGACGGTGATATTGCCTCTGGCCTGCACTGAACCCTGGGTGACATTGCCATGGATTTCCACATCGCCTCCGGCGATGACACTGGCACCATCCATGACATTGCCCCAAACTACTACGTGGCCATCAAAGCGCACATTGCCGGAAGCCAGATTAACATCCCCCTGCACCGTGTAGATGGGTAAAACACTGATGACCGAATTTTTCAAAATCGGCCGTCCAGCCGTTACCGCTACCGCCACCTGGCCATCTTCCATCAACGTGGCCCCCTGCTTCACCAGCAGCTGTGGTTCTTTGTATTCCGGCACAGGTATCATTTCCCCGGTTACTGTCATCCCGGGCCGCCCCGGCCTGGCCGGATACTTGCGGGCCAGAATCTCCCCGGCTTCCACACTGGGAATGGTCCGGTGTTCATAGAAGTTAATCCGCTGCTCCTCTTCCATCTCATCCAGTCGGGCCTGCTGGGTTTCATCCAGGAAATAATACTCGATTTTTCCCGCCTCCCCCGGCACCATGGGGCGTCCCCGGGCCACCAGGTAGCGCCCCCCGTTCAGACGGGCCTGCTCCACCGCCTGGATATCCACTCCATAGACAACCCCATGCTCCTTGAGGATGTTTACCAGCTCGGTAGTGGTGAAAGGAACCGGTTCAAGGATCTGAACTGCTTCGGCCCTGACAGTCAAACGGGTTTGGGGCGGTTGATCTGGAATTTTCATTTTCGCCCCTGAAGCGTAAGTGATGGCCAGATAGGCTTCCAGTTTGTCCGGGGTCAGCTGCACTTCCGCCAGACGCACTGGCGGCCTGTCCTCTGCGCTCACTACTACCCGGTCCCGGGGACTGACCATGGTTTCCTTCTGAATCAACTGACCATTGATCATGACCCTGGTCTCGGGACCCGGTGTGATACTGGGATAGCGTCCCCCTTTTACCGGTACCCGTATCACCACCTGACCATTGCTGATAGCCACAGTGCCATCCTGGGTCTTTTCTTCCAGTACTGATTCCACCAGTTCCGCCAGCTGATGTTCATCCAGTTCTGTCTTCCCTTCCGGCAACTTCACTTTGATTGTTACCAGCTCATCCTGTTCATTCTGAACCAGTACCTGCACTTCCAGTTCCTCCGGGCGCCGGCCCAGTTCCACTGCCGCCCGGGCTATTGCCGCTTCTATTGTCCTGTCCTGAAAAATCCATTCCCTGTCTGCCATATCTATCACCTCCGCTCAGCCAGGAAGCGGCCACGGCTGCTTCCTGGGCCAGTTCCTGTACCCAGCGCAAATCTCGCATCAGGTCATTGCCTTTGTATTGCTCCTCATTGATTATAATATTAATTAAAACATCCACCAGCAAGGGGTCAAATTGCTGACCGGCTTCCCGCATCAGCTCTTCCAGAGCCTCCACCAAACTGCGGGGAGGCTGGTAATGCCGGAAATTGAGGATGGCATCAAAAGCTTCCGCCACCGCCAGGATTCGCGCCCCCAGGGAAATTTCATCCCCCTTCAGACCAGCAGGATAGCCCCGGCCGTCCCAGCGCTCATGGTGTTGTTCAACCATTTCCAGGATTTCTTTATCCACCATCTTCTGGCCCTGTAAAATCTTGCGAGCATACTTGACATGGTCCTGAACCAGATTTTTTTCCAGAAAACTGAGGGGACCCGGTTTGGTCAGCAGCTGGCGCTCTATGGCCAGCATTCCGATATCGTGGATCAATCCCGCCCGCCAGATTTTGCGGGCCTGATCCGCCGGCAAGCCCAGGGCCAGGGCCATTTTTTCTGCCAAATCGGCAGTACGGTGCAAATGGCCACCCAGAAAGGAAACATAAGCCTGGCAGGCAGAGGCCAGTAACCGGTAAGCATCATCCTGTTTTTGCAGCAAGCTGGCCACAAAATTTTTGATACCCAAATTGAGCCCCAGGCTGCGGGCCACGGTTCCCCCCAGCTGCCATTCTTCTTCAGTAAAAGGATGATCCCCCCACTTGTTTTGCAACACCAGATAACCCTGAACTTCATGGTTGGACAATAAGGGATAGACCATGATGTTGTGCAGGGAACCTTCCTGTTCTCTGGACCATAGTCCTAACACGGCCAGGTTATTTACCAGCAAGCCCTCCTCCCGGCTTTGAGCCAGCAGCAACAGAGCCTCCAGAGTCTGGTCCAGACAGATAATGGGCAATTCATGTTCTTCATCTACCGCCACAGTCACCTGGTTCCTGGCAATGATAAAAGCCTGTCTGGCCCCGGTAGCAGCAGTTAAAAATCTGAGGACCATGCGGGGCAAAGCCAGCTCCAGTTCTCTTTCGATCCTGATGGGAGCGCCTGCTTCCCCCGGACCGGCAATCCCCGTGATATAAGCCCTGTTAGCCGCCTTTAAAACCGGTCCCTGCTGCCATAACTCTATCACCCGGGCCAGCCGCCAGCCTGTCTCCGGTGCCAGAGTTTCCGGCACCTGGTTGATATTCACCAGGGGAGCAAAAGCATATTTTTCTTTTTTCCCCTTGAATTTAACAGGCAGTTCCTGTAATTCCCCCAGCAAGTAAGGAATATGTTCAATCCTGATGGTCCTGAGCCCCCGGGGCAAAGGAAGCAGCACCTGCTGCCCCCGGACTGCTACCCCGAAAGCCAGGTAAAGCTCCCAGGTTCCCTGTTCCTGGCAGCGAAAAACCGCACCGCCCGGCAGACCGCATAATAATTCCAGCATTTCCTGCAACAGGTCTTTATACTCATTTTCAGTCAGCTGATGCTGCAACAGCCGGGTAGAATGATCGGCCAGACGCAAAGCCAGGCGCTGATAGTTTCTCTTCGCTGTCCAGAACTGGCGCTCCCTGATGATTTTATCCCATTGCCAGAAATTAGCCCCGACCATCACCAGCAGACCCAGCAGATAGCGGGCGAGAAAATCCCCTGAAATCCAGCCTGAGTAATAAGCAATCAAAACTACCCCTTGATGAACCATAAACATCAAGGCCGCTTCCAGCTGTTCATAGGCCAGCAGAATGGTAAGAAGATGGAGATAATAAAAAATAATCAGGGCGCCAGCCTGTCCGGAATGATGAGCTGTTAGCCAGACCAGGTAACCCAGTTCTCCCAGAAAAACCATCCACATCATGGGCCCATGCAGAGGAGCCCGCAGGTAGCGGAGATACTGCAAACCCAGCAAAACCAACCAGCCCAGCAAGGCCAGCTGCCACCAGCCTTCGCTTTTATCCATTGCAGTTAGATAAAGAAACCCGCCATAACCCAGCCAGCGCAACCAGGCCATGGACATGGCCCAGAACCGTTTGTTGCGGGTTTTCAGCCATTGCCAGACTGGTTCGAACATTTTCATTCCACCTTTACCGCTTACCGCTCCTTATCCTGATTACTAAATCTTCGACAATATGTAACAGAATTCCTGCCGGTAGACAGCCCTTTTAGGTTAGAATAAAATGTTAACTAGAAAGGAGAGGATAGCTATGACCTCAGTTTCTGCTCTGGCCCTGCTGGGCAGTCCCCGCCACGGCAATTCCTGGACCCTGCTCAACACCGCCTGTCAAATTCTGAGGGAACAGGGGATTAAGGTAGAAATGATAGAACTGCACCGTTTGCAGCTTCATCCCTGCCTGGGCTGCAATGCCTGTCTAACTACCACTAAATGTATCCAGTCGGATGATATGCAATCCCTCTACCCCAAACTGCTATCCTGTCAGTATCTTCTACTGGCAGCCCCCATTTATGCCATGGGACTCAATGCCCAGACCAAAATCCTGATCGATCGCCTGCAGCCCTTTTGGGGCAAAAAGTATGTGCAAAAACAGGCAGTAATAACCGATCCGCTCCTGGCCTCTTGTCGCCGGGCCTGGTATATCGGTGTGGCCGGCTCCAATTTACCGGATGTGTTTCAGGGTGCAGAACAAGTGGTAAACTATGCCTTTAAGATGCTGGAAATGAAAAAATTCCCTTCTTTCCTGGTCAAACAGTTAGAAGATAAGGATGCTGTCCTGCATAGACCCGAATTGCTGGCAGAAATAAAAAAAGCGGCAATCTCCCTTATTGCCGCCGGGAATTAACTGCCGCCTCTGCCGCTCCCGCCAGTTTTCTAGCCCAGGAAAAGCTGCTGGCCAAATTGCGCCCCTGCGCCTTTTCTTCCTCCTCCAGTACTTCCAGAAAGGCATCCACCACCAGGGGATCAAACTGAGCCCCAGCCTGACTGCTGATTTCTGCAACCGCTTCTTCTTTGCTTTTCGGCATACGATAGTGCCGAAAAGATGTCATAGCCGAATAGACATCGGCTACTGCCAGTATGCGGGCATATAGATGAATTTCCTCACCGTATAATCCCCGGGGATAACCCAGTCCATTCCAGTATTCATGGTGTTGTTCCACCGCCAGCAGCACCTCCGGCGGCAGGCCGTATTTTTTCAGGATCTCACCTCCAAACAGAGGATGCTTTTTTATTTCCAGCCTTTCTCCGGTGGTCAAAAGGGCCGGTTTTAAAACTATATCCTGCCTGATCCCGATCATACCGATATCATGGACCAGCGCAGCCTGAAACAATAATTCCAGTTCGCGCCCGGCTAATTTTAATTTTTTCCCTATTTTTACCGCCATTTTTGCTGTTTTTTCCAGGTGACTTTTTAAATAGGGAGCAAAGTGGCCAGCAATTTCGGTCAAAGCGAGCAAACGCTGTTTTTCCATATTGTTTAACAATACTGCAAACTTTCGCTTATCCAGGGTTCGGCTGATGAAATTGGCTAACATTTTGCCACATTCCCAGTCCAAACTGGTAAAGGGCATATTATTTGCCTTATTGGCAGCAATCAGATATCCGCCATTGGCAAGGGGAAACAACATTAAATTATTTATCTTGCCTGCCAGTTCCTGCAACCCGAGAATAGCGGGAGCATTGATTACTATTCCCTCAGCATGGGTTTTCGTTAGGGCCAGTAACCCCTGAAAATAGTCCCGCTTGATAATTTCCTGGATATTGGCTGGCTCTTGGCCAGCTTCTGCTTTTGCCAGTTCCAGCTGACCGTTAGGGCTGGATAACAACAGAATTCCGGTTTGCGCTTCAGTGCATGCCAGTAAAGTCTGAAACCAGAACTCGTCCCATGAATGGTAAAAAGCAGCTTCCAGAGTCAGCACCCGGGGAATAATACTGCTCAGGTCTTTTTCTTTTAGCCTGACCGATGACCGCAAAGTCACAAGATATAATTCTTCTGCAATAATTACCTTAATCGGGCTTAAAGAATAATCAAATTCTGAAATTGCAATCTTTTTTTCATAGCATGCTCGCTCTACACAATCACGAATTTCCGGCCAGAAATCCTTTTCCTGTTCACTCAGAACGCCAAAAGCCAGTACAGGCTGCCAGCTACCTCCCATTTTTTTTATCACCAGTCCACCCGGACACGTTGTAACATAAACCAAAATAGCGCTTACAGCTTGTTTTAGATCTTTTTCTACTCCTTCGCCTGAATACTGCTTTCTCTCTATTTCCACCAGTATACGGACAAGATTGGCAAAAGCCTGTTTATGTACAGCATATAGATAACTGTCGACCAGATTACGCCATCGAAAAAAATTCAATCCAAAGGCCAAAATCGTAAAGATAAAGTAAAGAAGCAAAAAATTTGAACTAATTAAGCCAGTTATTTTCAGCACCACCACTAATATTTGTTGAGCAATTACTATCGGTGTAAATTCCACAAAGTCATAACTATATAAAGCTAATAAAATAAGGGGAATCACACCATAATCAGCAAAACCATGACCATTCCACACCAGACCCAAACCGAGCAAATGCTCAAGAACCAGTGCGCTCCAGAACACCGTCCCCGCCAGTCTTCGTATCCAGATCCGATATATAATAATGAACCATATTGCTAAAATAACCAGCGCTGCTACTATCCAGGTTATGGGTTTATGGAAATAT
>NZ_BDLR01000030.1:0-36088 GCF_002049395.1 Carboxydocella sp. JDF658
GAACTCAGGCAACTGGTATCGCAAATCAAGCAAAACCTGACCCGGAAGGTTAATCCTGATAGACCTGGGGAAGGAAAAGGGATGACCCGTAGGGTCAGGGTCTGCTTGAGGCGGCTGGAGGAGAGGCTTCCTGTGCATAACGGGCTTGCCCAGAGTGAGCAGGAGGCGTATAACTCCGTCTGGCCTGACCTGAAGTTATTGGCCCTGTCCGTACGGTGACCCCGTTTAGCCGGTGTCGGACAAACCGGTAGGCGTCCTAACAGGACGCGGGAGGCGGAGTTATACTCCCACCGGGAGGTCAGCAAAAACCGGTGCAGTACTCCCGTCCGGGTGGAACTCCCGGGCCGAGGTCCCCTGTCGCCCTGCCCCGCGGGGGCAAAGCAAGTATTCGGAAAGGAGGCGAAATCCTGGTCTGGGGGCCAACTTGGCTGGAGATAAAAACAGTCAAGTTTTTTGAACCAGGAGAGAAAATGCGGCCTGAATTGCAACACAAACTGGAACATTTGCCGGAACAGCCTGGAGTCTATCTGATGAAAAATGCCGGGGGGCAGGTTATCTATGTTGGCAAGGCACGGGTTCTGAAAAACCGGGTGCGCTCTTATTTTCAATCCACTGCCAACCAGACGGAAAAGGTCAGGGCCATGGTGGAACAGATTGCTGACCTGGAATATATCATCACCGATACCGAAGTGGATGCCCTGATGCTGGAATGCAACCTGATCAAGAAATATCGCCCCCGTTATAATGTTCTGCTCAAGGATGATAAACACTACCCTTATATAAAGGTTACAGTCCAGGAGCGATATCCCCGGGTGCTTTATGTCCGCAAGGTCGAGCGCGACGGGGCCCGTTACTTTGGCCCCTATGTCCATGCCGGGGCGGTTAAGGAGACTTTGCATTTACTGAAAAAACTCTTTCCCCTGCGTTCCTGTCCCGGTAGCACTTTGACGGAACGCAGCCGCCCCTGTCTGCAATTTCACATTCGCCGCTGTTCAGCTCCCTGCAGCGGGGAGATCAGCCGGGAGCAATACCTGCGGACGGTGGAAGATGTATTGTTGTTTCTGGAAGGGAAATACAGCCACCTGATTAAACAATTGCAACAGGAGATGAACAAGGCGGCGGAAAAATGGGATTTCGAACGGGCTGCCCGTTTGCGGGACCAGATCAAGGCTCTGGAGATCCTGGGCGAAAAACAGAAGATGCTCACCCCTGGCGGCGGGGACCGGGATGTGCTGGCGGTAGCCCGGGGAATCTGGGAAACCTGCGGGGTGATTTTGCTGATCCGCCATGGTACTTTACTGGGGCGGGAGGTGTTTTTCCTGGGAGATACCCAGGGATATAGCCGGGAGGAAATCATGGCGGCCCTGGTCAAGCAATACTATAGCCAGGCCCAGTTTATTCCCGGGGAAGTGATTCTGGCCGAGGGGGTCCCGGAAGAGGAAAGAGAAGTGATTGAACAATGGCTGCAGGCCCGACGGGGGAAAAAGGTGGAACTGCTGGTGCCCCGGCGGGGGGAGAAAAAAGCCCTGACGGAAATGGCCCACAAAAATGCCGTTCAGGAACTGGAACTGAAGGAAGCGGCCATTCTGAAAGAGCGGGAAACCAGAGAACAGGGGTTGAAGGAACTGGCTCAGGCCCTGGGACTGGCAGCTCCACCCCGGCGCATCGAGTGCTATGATATTTCCAACACCCAGGGTAGCGAATCGGTAGGGTCGATGGTGGTTTTCCTCGATGGGAAACCTGCTCCTGAATGTTATCGCCGTTTCAAAATCAAGACAGTAATCGGTCCCGATGATTTTGCTTCCATGGCTGAGGTGCTGCGCCGGCGGCTGGAACGGGCCCGCAAAGGGGATGAAAAATTTGCTCAGCTCCCGGATTTGCTGATTGTCGATGGGGGCAAAGGTCAGCTCGCTGCTGCCCGGCGGGTAATGGAGGAGCTGGGATTTGGCCATATCCCTACCTTTGGCCTGGCTAAAGAAGAAGAATGGCTGTTTGCTCCCCACCAGTCTGAGCCCATCATCCTGCCACGGCAGTCCCAGGGGCTCTACCTCCTGCAGCGCATCCGGGATGAAGCCCATCGCTTTGCCCTGACTTACCACCGCAAATTGCGGACTCAGCGCAATTTGCGGAGTGTGCTGGAAGAAGTGCCGGGTATAGGCAGCAAGCGCAAACAGGCTTTATACAAACATTTCGGCTCTCTGGCCAAAATCCGGGCGGCAACGGTGGAGGAGCTGGCAGCTGTCCCTGGTATGAATCAGCAGGTGGCCCAGGCTTTGTGGGAATGGCTGCGGCGCTGGGAGGCCGAGAATTAACAATATAGGCAGGAAATCGCCGGCAAGTGCCGAATTTCTTAAGGATAAAACAGTTGAGCGGGAGGTGAAAAGATGACCGGTTTGTTAATTCGCTGGGGAATCAATGCTCTGTCCTTGATGCTCACCGCCTATTTGATTGAAGGGATTGAAGTGCGTGGTTTCGGTGCGGCTTTGATCGCAGTGCTGGTGCTGGGCATAGTCAATGCAGTGATCAGGCCGCTGGTGCTGTTATTGACTCTGCCCCTCAATATCCTGACTCTGGGGATTTTTACCCTGGTGGTCAATGGCATGATGCTCTATCTGGTAGGTTCAGTGGTGAAAGGATTTGATGTAGCCGGTTTCATTCCGGCTTTGCTGGGAGCGATTGTGTTATCATTTATCAGTTCCATTGCTAATGCTCTGGTGGAGTAGGAGGAATTATCTTGGTAAAATTAATAGCAATCGATCTGGATGATACCCTCTTGCGAACTGACTGTACTATTTCCCCCCGGGCCCAGGCGGCTATTAAGGCCGCCAGTGCCCGGGGGGTGGCGGTAACTCTGGCCACGGGCCGGATGTACCGTTCCGCCCGGCCCTATGCCCTGGAACTGGGACTGGATCTGCCCTTGATCACCTATCAAGGGGCTTTGATCAAATCCGGGCTGAGCGGGGAAGAGCTCTGGCACCGCCCCCTGCCGCCGGAAATGGCGGCGGAAATCATCACCCTGGCCCGGGAAGAAGGGATTCATGCCAATATCTATCTGGATGACCACCTCTATGTGGAAAAGGCGACAGCAGAGGCAGAAGCATACAGTCAACTGGCCCGGGTTCCCTACACGGTGGAAGAGGATTTGCGGGGCAGGATTCTGGCCAGCGGTCAGGGACCCAGCAAAATTCTGCTCATCGCTGAACCGGAACGGCTGGACCAGCTGGCGGCAGCCTTGCGCCCCCGCTGGCAGGGCAAAGTGCAGCTGGCCAAATCCAAGGATCATTATCTGGAGTTCACCCATCCGGAAGCCAGTAAGGGCCAGGCCCTAATTGCCCTTTGCCGCCATCTGGACCTGGAGTTAAAGGACGCCATGGCTATCGGGGACAGTTTCAATGACCTGGATATGATTGAGCTGGCAGGGATCGGGGTGGCCATGGGCAATGCCAAACCGGAAGTCAAGGCTATCGCCGATTATGTCACTCTGGCCAATGATGATGATGGAGTAGCAGAGGCAATTCACCGTTTTGTCTTGTGAAAAAAGACGGTTTTCGATAGAATGGAATGGAATACTAAAGCAGTGAGGGGGAAGTAAAAATGGCAAAGGTTACAGTCGAAATCACCAATGAAATGGGCTTACATGCCAGGCCGGCAGCCCTGTTTGTCCAGACTGCCAGCCGTTTCAAAAGTCAGATCAAGGTGAGCAAAGACAATCATGAAGTTGATGGCAAGAGCATTCTGGGTTTGATGACCCTGGCGGCCAAGAAGGGAAGCTATTTGACCATTGAAGCCCAGGGTGAGGATGAAGAGGCTGCGGTGGAGACTCTGGCCCAGCTGGTTGCAGGTGGATTTAATGGTTGAACTTAAAGTACGGGATCTGATCAAGGCCCTGGGCCTTGAGGTATTAAGCGGAGAAGAGGAGTTAGGGCGCAAGCTGAAGGTGGCGGACATCAATCGGCCGGGCCTGGTGCTGGCCGGCTTTTTGCAGCATTTTGACCATCAGCGCATTCAGGTACTGGGTACTACCGAGTTTGCCTACCTGGGCACCCTGCCAGCCGAAGAAGCCTGGCAGCGCTGGAATGTTTTGCTGAGTCTGTATTTTCCCTGCCTGATTATTACCAGGGGCATTGAAATCGAGCCAACCTGGCTGGAAGCGGCCCGGGAAAAGAGGATCCCCCTGTTGCGCACTCCGCAACCAACTACCAGTTTTATCAGTCGACTTACCGATTTTCTTGAAGAAAGACTGGCTCCCAGTGCCACCATCCACGGGGTGCTGGTGGATGTCCATGGCGTTGGGGTCCTGATTACCGGGGAAAGTGGCATTGGCAAGAGTGAGACAGCTCTGGAACTGGTGAAAAGGGGCCATCGCCTGGTTGCTGATGATGCGGTAGAAGTGATTAAAATCGGGGAACGCCTCTCGGGACGGGCGCCGGAGGTGGTCAGACATCTGCTGGAGATTCGCGGCCTGGGGATTCTGGATATCCGGACTCTCTTCGGGGCAGGGGCAGTGCGGATCGAGCAGACCATTCATATGGCTATCCGTCTGGAAGAGTGGCAGGAAGGTAAATATTATGACCGCCTGGGCCTGGATGAGGAAAAAGTTAAGCTGCTGGGCAATGAAATCCCCGGGATCACTATTCCCGTTCGTCCTGGACGCAATATTGCCAGCATCATTGAAGTGGCCGCCATGAATTTCCGGCTCAAGCTGCTGGGCCATAATGCGGCCCTGGAATTGACCCGGCGGCTGGCAGCCCTCTCCTTGCATGAGGGGGAATAATATGCGACGTTTTTCTGTGTTTCTGGTGTTTTTCCTGCTGTTAGGGCTGGCAAGCAGCAAGTCGGCAGCTGCTAATGCAGTCCCGCGGCAGGTGCTGTTTCAAATGGAAGATCCCCGGGGGGATGACCGGGGCCCGGGAACCTATGTCTATCCAAAGGGACCGGTATTTGATCCCCGGCATGGGCTCTATGACCTGACCACCTTTCGCGTGGAAGTGGATGATTCCAGTTATTATTTTTATTTTACCTTTGCCGAAAAGCTGTCCAACCCCTGGGGAGCGCCGGAAGGGTTTAGTCATCAGCGGATTGCTCTTTACATAGACAGCCAGCCCAATCAAGGCCGTTCTGAAACCTGGCGGGAAGGGGCCTATGTGGACTTTGACCCCCGCCATGGCTGGGAGTACTTTATCGATGTTACCGGCTGGCATAAAGGGGCGGTTTATTACTGGAACCAGCGCAAGACTGAACCAGGACGGCGCCAGGGCCTGCTGTTCCGGCGGGCAACAGATGGGAAAACGGTAGAGGCTGTCATCCCCAGGGAGGCCCTGGATGAGCATCCCGAGACCTGGTATTATTATGTCCTCATCGGCAGTCAGGATCCCATCGGTCCCGATGGCTGGCGGCCTGTACTGGCCAAAGCTACGGAATGGCAATTTGGTGGGGGTACCGATACCAATCTGGACCCCAATGTTCTGGATGTTCTGGCTCCGGCCGCGGGTGAAAACTCTCAGAGCAGTCAGCTGGGCTCTTACAGTGTGGAAAAACAGCGATTGGCAGTGGTTAAGCCTGTCCACCCGGAACAGCCGGTGAGCATAAAAAAATACACCTGGTTTGATCGCCTGGTACTGGCAGTTAGAGAAAAAGGGAATGCTATTCTGAAAAAATATCCCTGGAACATTTATTTTCCGATTTATGTTGCAGCTATCCTGGCGTTTTTGATACTGTTGCTGCTGATCGGGTTCAATCTGGCCAACTGGCGGCGGAGGCGGAAATAGGATGGATACGGTTCAGCGGCAGTACAGCAATACGGGGGCTTCTGAGAGAAGCTCTTTTTTATTTTCCTCTTGTCAAATCGTTTTGAAAGGGGTATAATGAAAACAAAGCTTGGGCAAACGATTGCACATGCAAACGTTTGCTTAGGAGGTGGATATGTGGCGCCAACAATAAAAGATGTAGCTAAACTGGCAGGGGTGAATCCATCTACTGTTTCCAGAGTGCTGGCCAATAACCCCAAAATCAGTGAGGAAACCAGGCAGCGGGTTTTGCAGGCCATGAAAGAGCTGGGGTATCATCCCAACCTGGTAGCCCGCAATCTGGTGACACGCAGTACGGAAACTATTGGCCTGGTTATGCCCCGGGCTGCCGAAGAGGTATTCCTCAACCCATTCTTTCCGGAAGTAATCCGTGGCATCAGTTCGGTGGCCAGGCGGGAAGGCTATGACTTGCTGCTGGCTACCGGGGAAACGGAACAGGAGGAAAAGGAAGCGGTTCTGCGCATGGTCAGAGGGCGCAGAGTAGATGGCGTAATCTTGCTGGTATCCCGGGTTGATAACCAGCTGGGGGCGGAATTACAGGCCCGCAAGTTTCCTGCGGCTCTGGTGGGCAAGCCGTTGCATGACTGGGATATGTGCTGGGTTGATAATGATAATATCGAAGCTGCTTATCAGGCCACAGCATATTTGCTGGGATTAGGACACCGGCGGATCGGCTGTATTATCGGGTCGCTGGAGTTTGTAGTCAGCCTGGATCGTCTGGATGGGTATAAAAAGGCTCTGCAGGAGTTCGGGGTCGGTTTTGACCGCAGTCTGGTAGCCCATGGTGAGTATACCCAGGAAGGGGGAGAGCGGGCCATGCTGGAACTGCTGGACCGGCATCCTGATTTGACAGCTGTTGTTGTGGCGGATGACCTGATGGCTTTCGGTGCTATCCAGGCGGTTAGGGAACGGGGGATGAAAGTACCGCGGGATGTTTCAGTAGTGGGGTTTAATAATGTCCCTATGGCCCGGTTTACGGCTCCGCCTTTAACGAGTGTGGAGATTTTTACCTATGAGCTGGGAGTGCGGGTAACGGAACTCTTGATCGAGAAGATACGCAACCCGGCCCGGAAAGCTGGACATGATTTTATCAGGACCGAACTGGTGATTCGCAAATCCTGTGCTCCGGCAAAGGAGGCTAAAAACTGATGGCTCAAGTGATTTTGCGCAATGTTTACAAGCGCTATGGCGAAGTGGAGGTTGTTTCCAACTTTAATCTGGAAATCAAGGATCAGGAGTTTGTAGTTTTTGTGGGACCATCAGGCTGCGGCAAGTCTACTACCCTGCGTATGATCGCTGGACTGGAGGATATATCCGCAGGGGAGCTGTATATTGGCGACCGTCTGGTCAATGAACTGCCCCCTAAAGACCGCGATATTGCCATGGTTTTCCAGAATTATGCTCTGTATCCGCATATGAATGTTTATGATAACATGGCTTTTGGCCTGAAACTGCGCAAACTGCCGAAAGACGAGATTGACAGGCGGGTGCGAGAAGTGGCGAAAATCCTGCAAATCGAGCACTTGCTGGACAGAAAGCCGAAAGCTTTGTCAGGTGGTCAGCGCCAGCGGGTAGCTATGGGACGCGCTATTGTTCGCGAACCGGCTGTTTTCCTGATGGACGAGCCTCTTTCCAACCTGGATGCCAAGTTACGGGTACAGATGCGTGCGGAAATCACCCGTTTGCATCAACGACTGAAAACTACCACTATTTATGTTACCCATGACCAGACAGAAGCCATGACCATGGGTGACCGGATTGTGGTGATGAAAGATGGCGTCATTCAGCAGGTAGACACCCCCATGAACCTCTATCGCCAGCCGCGGAATAAATTTGTGGCTGGATTTATCGGTAGTCCCAGCATGAACTTCCTGAAGGTGGTAGTAAAAGAGGAGGAAGGAAACATCTGGCTGACTGCACCGGGACTGAAATTGAAGGTGCCTGAGGGTAAGCAGAACGGAATCAGAGCCTATCCTGGTAAAGAAGTGATTATGGGCATCAGGCCGGAACATATTCATGATGAACCGGTAGCACTGGAAACCTACCCTGACAGTCAGCTGCAGGCACCTGTTGAAGTGGTGGAGCTGTTAGGGGCGGAAATATACCTGCATCTTAAGGTAGGCGAACAGGAGGTGACAGCCCGGGTGGCGGCACGCCAGCCTTACCGCATGGGGGATAAGGTAACTCTGGCGGTAGACATGAACCACCTGCACTTGTTTGATCCTGACACTGAACTGGCCATTTTATGAATGATTTGAAGGAGGACAGGGATATGAAGGGAATTGTGAAAAGCCTTAGCTTAGGACTGGCTACTGTATTGCTGGCATCCAGTTTTGTCACTGGCTGTGCCAAAAACGAAGAGCCCAGGACCGGGAATAAGCCGGGTGGAGAAAAAGTTACCATCAGTTTCTGGCATACTTTTAACCAGGAAGAAACCCAGACTATTAATGAAATCGTGAAGGAATTCGAGGCCCAAAACCCGGATATCAAGGTGGACATGCAAGCTGTTCCCTTTGCGGATGCGCAGAACAAATTTAAAGTGGCGGCCCAGGCAGGGAATGCTCCCGATGTTTTCCGGGCTGAAATAGCCTGGACACCTGAATTTGCCGCTCTCGGCTATCTTGCTCCTATTGATGATTTAATCAAGCCTGAAGATAAGGCAGATTACCTGGAAGCGCCTTTCAACTACAATGTATATAATGGCAAAATATGGGGTGTACCCCAGGTAACCGATGCCCTGGCGCTGCTCTACAATAAACGCATGTTGAAGGAAGCCGGGGTTGAACCGCCGAAAACAATGGACGAGCTGGTTAAAGTGGCTCAAAAACTGACCGACAAGCAGAAAGGGCGTTATGGCTTTTTCTACCGCGGAGATGCTTACTGGTATCAGCCCTTCATGTGGGCCTTTGGTGGTGGGCTGATCGATTCTAAGGACAAAACCATTCTGGTCAATACTCCCGGGGCAGTTAAAGGCTTGCAGTTTATGATTGATTTACGGGATAAATACGGGGTAGTTCCCAAAGAAATCGATTTTGCCAACGACTATGACAATATGCAGGTGGGCTTTAAAACCGGTAAATATGCTATGATTTTAAATGGTCCCTGGGCAACTTCCGATCTCCTCAGCGGTCCTGAATTCAAGGATCCTGATAACCTGGGCATTGCGCCCATCCCTGTCGGTCCAGAAGGTAAAACCGGTTCTCCTGTCGGTGGACATAACTATGTGATTTCTGCTAATACCAAAAACCGGGAAGCAGCGTATAAATTTATCGAATTTATCAACTCCAGGGAAGCTCAGGCTAAATTCGCTGTTAAAAATAATCTGTTGCCTACCAGGAAATCCGCTTATGAATTGCCGGAAGTCAAGAACAACCGGATTGTTTCTGATTTTAAAGCAGTGATTGAAAAAGCTACCAACCGGCCGGTAATTCCTGAAGGCGGTCAAATCTATACTGACTTTACTCCCAATTATCAGGCCGCATTGAAAGGACAAAAGACTCCACAACAGGCCCTGGATGATGTAGCAGCCGCCTGGAAGAAATTGCTGAACAAGTAGAGGCCAACTGCTGTTGGCCTCTCCCCTTCCCTGGCGAGAAGGAGGTTAAGTCAATGAATAAAAAGCTGAGCCAGAGCTGGCTGGCCTATCTGTTTCTGACCCCGGCTCTACTGGCCATGGCTGTACTGGTCTTTTATCCCTTGATTCTGGGTATATCCTATAGTTTCACTGATATGAATCAGTATAACATGGGCAACCAGTTTGTCGCCCCTTCATGGAAATGGGTGGGGCTGGCCAATTATCGCAAACTTCTGGGCAATTTGAACTCCGAGTTCTGGGATGTAGCTCTTAACACTCTTATCTGGACCTTTACCAATGTTTTTTTCCATTTTGTCATAGGTCTTTTTCTGGCTTTGCTGCTCAATCGCAAGCTCAAGGGCAGAGCTATTTACCGCATGTTAATGCTTATTCCCTGGGCGGTGCCCTCTTTTGTATCCGCCTTTTCCTGGAAATGGATGTTTAATGCCGAGTACGGTATAATAAACCTGATGCTGGGTAAATTGGGAATTGAACCGATCGCCTGGCTTTCCAACAAGTGGACAGCCATGTTTGCGGTAATTATCACCAATATCTGGCTGGGCGTCCCCTTTATGATGGTAACTCTGCTGGGGGGCTTACAGTCCATACCCAGAGAACTATATGAAGCGGCAGAGGTGGATGGCGCTTCCAAATGGCAGCAATTCCTGAATATCACTTTACCCCTGTTGAAACCGGTAGCATTTACTGCTACGCTGCTGGGGGTCATCTGGACCTTCAATATGTTTAATGTTATTTATTTAATAACCGGTGGCGGCCCCTACAAACAGACGGAGATTTTAGTTACCTATGCTTATCGGGAAGCATTTATGAACTGGAATTTCGGGATTTCGGCAACTTATGGTGTGATAATCCTGAGCTTTTTGCTGGCTTTCAGCTTTTTCTACAATCGCCTGCTCAAGAATGCGGGAGAGAAGGTGTATTACTGATGAAGAAAAAAACAGCAAAACGCTGGGTTGATTTGCTGGTACACATAATTCTGGCTCTGGCCTCTATAATTTCTGTCTTTCCGGTGGTATGGGTGCTTTCTACCTCCTTCAAACCGGAAAGCGAAGTTTTCAGCAATGTTATTCGCTTTATACCCGAACATCCCACTCTGGACAATTACCGGTACATTTTAACTTTCAAAAATCATATCTTTTTGACCTGGCTGGTCAACTCGGCGCTGATCGCTTTTCTTACCACCCTGGTCGGAGTGTTTCTGGCTGCAACTGCCGCCTATGCCTTCAGCCGCTTTGAATTTCTGGGTAAACAAACCGGGCTTTTTTCCTTCCTGGTTGCGCAAATGTTTCCCGGTTCCCTGTTGATTGTGCCATTATATAATATTATTAAATCCTATGGGCTCTTAAATAGCTATACCGGTCTGGTGCTGGCTTATTCTACCGTCAGCCTGCCCTTTTGTGTCTGGATGTTAAAAGGATTTTTTGATACAATTCCGGTGGAGCTGGAAGAAGCGGCTCGGGTAGACGGTCTGACTCCTTTTGGTACTTTCTGGCGGATTGTACTGCCCTTATCTCTGCCGGGCCTGGCAGTAACAGCCTTTTATTCCTTTGTAACAGCCTGGAATGAGTTTATGTATGCCCTGACTTTCATGAACAGGGAAGAACTCTACACTTTACCTGTTGGTTTAAGGACTTTTGTCAATGAATTCAATACTGACTGGCATTATATGTCGGCAGGAGCTATTCTGATTACGGTGCCAGTAGTGATCTTCTTTTTCTGGGCCCAAAAATACCTTATTTCCGGTCTGACTGCCGGTGGAACCAAAGGTTAAGGGAAGGAGTCGCAGTAATGGAAAGGAAACCCTATTTGATGAGTGCTGTAATCGGGAATTCCCGTTTGCTTGCTTCTCTGGGCAAGCGGGCGGAACTGGAGCGCCTGTTCTGGCCCCGTATCGATACACCCCAGAATATTGGCCGCAACTGGCTGGGGCTGGCTATCGATGGCCAGCCCCGGACTAGCTGGTTCCATGAAGACCAGTGGCAGAGCCACCAGTATTATCTGCCGGACAGTGCAGTCCTGGTCACCGTCTTGCAGGGGAGCGAGAATAGCATCAAGGCCGAAATTACCGATTTTGCTGTCCCGGGCCGGGATTTGCTGGTGCGCCATCTTCAGGTCACTAATACCGGTGCAGCAGATCAGCGCTTGCGCTTGCTGCTGTTTTCTCAGCTGCAAATCGGGGAATATGGGCGTTACCATACCACCATTTTCCGCCCGCAAGCGGAAGCGCTCTGGCAGTTCAAGCAAAATTACCATTTTCTCTGGGCAGCAGACCGGCCAGCTCAGCAATTCCAGTGCGGTGGCGCTATGATGAATGCCGACAATGGCCAGCTCTCCCCGGTTATGCATGCCATGGCGGCCGATGGGGCGATGGCCTGGGATCTGGGGCTTTTGGCCCCCGGGCATAGTAATGCCATAACGATTTTCCTTTCCCTGGGGCCTTCCTATGAGCTGGCTTTAGCTCAGCTGGAAAAGGCACGGGAAGAAGGCTATGCAGCTTTGCTGGCTGCTACCCGCAGCTACTGGAAAGGATATTTGGCCCAGGCTAAACCGGTGCAGACAGGGGATGAGCGTCTGGATGCCCTCTATCGCCGTTCCCTGATAGTTTTTTCCCTGATGACTGATGCGGAACATGGTAGCATGATCGCTGCTCCTGAATTTGATGAGGATTTTACCCGCTGTGGCGGTTATGCCTATTGCTGGGGCCGGGATGCTGCCTTTATCACTTATGCCATCGACCGGGCCGGTTATAAGGAAGCTGCCGCCCGTTTTTACCGCTGGGCAGCAAAGGCCCAGAATGCAGATGGTTCCTGGGAGCAGCGCTATTACCTGGATGGAGCGATTGCACCAAACTGGGGTCTTCAGATCGATGAAACCGGCTCGGTACTTTGGGGCATGTGGCAGCATTATGCTCTTTACCGGGAACGGGCCTTTCTGGCAGAAATGTGGCCCTCATTCAAGAAAGGGGCGGAGTTCCTGATAAACTTCAGGGATGCAGAAACCGGTCTGCCGCAACCCAGTTTTGATCTCTGGGAAGAACGCTGTGGGGAACACACCTATTCGGCGGTAGCAGTCTGGGCTGGTTTAATGGCCGCTGCTGATGCTGCAACTACTCTGGGCTATCAGGAGGAAGCGGAACGCTGGAGACAGGCAGCAGAGGAACTGGGCCAGCGGATTCAGGAAAAGCTCTGGCATCCCGGCTATAACCGCTTTTTGCGGGGAGTCAAGCTCTGTGTCAACCGGGAAGAGTATCAATGGCGCACTGGCCAGGGAGAAAAGGGAGTTATCCTGCCAGGAGAGCGGGGACAGATGATTTACTGCCTGCAGGAAGATGCGGTGGTGGATGTCTCTTTACTGGGGTTGACAGTTCCCTTTGCCTTCCTGCCACCGGATGATCCCCGCGTGGAAGCCACGGCGCAAGCAGTGGAGCAATTCCTGACCTCACCCCGGGTGGGAGGAATCAAGCGTTACGAGAATGACCATTATATCGGGGGGAATCCCTGGATTCTCTGCACCCTCTGGCTGGCCCAGTATCATGGGGCCCGGGGCAATTACCAGCGGGCCAAAGAGCTGTTGTACTGGGCTGTTGACCACCAGACTGCTACCGGCTTGTTGCCGGAACAGGTGGATCGGGAAACTGGTCAGCCAGCCTGGGTAGTACCCCTGACCTGGTCCCATGCCATGCTGGTCTTAACGGTGCTGGATCTGCTGGAAAAAGGTCAGTTTTAGGGATATAATAAAGTCAGGCTGGGCTAAACTAAGCTCAGCCTACTTTTTACAGGTGGTGATATAATGCTCCATTTTCCCAAAAGCCAGCTGGCTGATTTAGACCAGGCTCTAAATAAGGAATGGCTGGTGACCAATGGTCTGGGCGGTTTTGCAGCTTCCACTATTACAGGCTGCAATACCAGGCGCTATCATGGATTATTAATCGCTTCCCTTAATCCCCCCACCCAGCGCCTGCTGCTGTTGAGCAAGCTGGAGGAAAAGGTGATCTGGCGGGGTAAGGAGTATCTGCTTGGGGTCAATGAGACGACGGGAGGTTTTTATCCCCAGGGGCAAAACTATTTGTTGCAGTTCAGCCGGGAACCATTGCCCCGTTTCCTCTATGCCATTGAGGACCTGTTGCTGGAGAAAATCGTCTTTATGATCCATGGTCAGAATACCACTGTTGTTCGCTATCGGGTCTGGAATGGGAGCGGGGAAAAGGTAGAAATACGGATAACCCCCTTAGTCAATTGCCGGGACTATCATGGGAATGTGCGGCGCTGTCCCTGGCCCTGGCAGCGGGAAGATGGGCCGGAACAGGTCAGGTTACAGGCCTGGCCGGAGGCTCCTGCCCTTTATCTGCGCGGACAAAACTGTCGCTGGCAAGCCGGTCCGGGCTACTGGTTCGAGAATATGTTCTACCGCATAGAGCAGGAACGGGGGCTGGAATCTGTTGAAGACCACTACATGCCAGGGGAGTTTATAGCTCAGCTGGACGGAGATGGAGAATTGGCCATTCTGGCTTCAGTCGAACCGATAGCTGAAATGCCTTCCGCCCGCCTGTTACAGGTTCGGGAAGAAAAGCGGCTTGCCGCCCTCCTGGAACAGGCAGGCTATCAGCATCCAATGCTTAATGCCCTTGTGCTGGCGGCAGACCAGTTTATTGTCCGCCGGGCCAGCACCGGCACGGCCACTGTGATTGCCGGCTATCCCTGGTTTACCGACTGGGGCAGGGATACTATGATCGCCCTGCCGGGCTTGACCCTGGTCACCAGGCGCTTTGAAGTAGCCAGGGAATTGTTGCAGACATTTGCCCGCTATTTGGAGGAAGGGCTGATCCCCAATCGTTTTCCTGATGGCGGGGAACGGCCGGATTATAATACGGTGGATGCGTCTCTCTGGTATTTCCAGGCAGTTTTTAAATATCTGGAATATACTGGTGACTATTCTTTTGTTTACAAGGAAATTTACCCCGTTTTACGGGAAATTCTGGCTTGGCATCAACGAGGAACCAGGTATAATATTAAAATGGATGAGGACGGCTTGTTGACTGCCGGCAGTCGTGGCACCCAGTTAACCTGGATGGATGCCAAAGTCGGGGACTGGGTGGTAACCCCCCGGGAGGGCAAAGCGGTGGAAATCAATGCTCTCTGGTATAATGCCCTCAAGATTGCGGCGGAGCTGGCTCGCAGGCAAGGAGAAAGCGCCAGGGAGCTGGAGGAATTGGCCAGGTTAGCTGCCAGCAGTTTTAATGCGAAATTCTGGTATGCCGAGGGCGGCTATTTGTATGATGTGATTGATCCCGCAGGCAACCCTGATCCAGCCTTGCGGCCCAATCAGATCCTGGCGGTAAGTTTACCCCATCAATTGCTGGATCCTATTCGCCAGAAACTGGTGGTGCGGGCGGTTTGGCGGGCCTTGTATACCCCTTACGGGCTGCGCAGCCTGGCGGCAGATCATCCCCGGTATCAGAGTACATACATCGGTGACCGCTGGAAAAGGGATGGAGCCTATCACCAGGGAACGGCCTGGAGCTGGTTGATTGGCCCTTTTTTGACAGCGCTGCGAAAAGTGCACAACTATGATGCCAGCAGCCGGGAAATAGCTGAAAAATTGCTGGAGCCCTTCCGGGGCCATCTATTCGAAGCAGGTGTTGGTACCATTTCCGAAATTTTTGATGGTGACCATCCCCACACTCCCCGGGGTTGTTTTGCCCAGGCCTGGGGAGTAGCGGAAGTGCTGCGGGCATGGGTGGAAGAGATCATGCAGAGATAGAAAGGGGAGATCCCGGCCATGCGTTGGTTGGTGGATTTACATTGCCATAGTGTTGCCAGTGGCCATGCTTACAGCACCGTACAGGAAATGGCCAGGGCAGCTGCTGACAAGGGGTTGAAAATGTTTGCTTTGACCGATCATGGTCCAGCCATGCCGGGGGGGCCCCATCTTTATCATTTCGGTAACCTGCGGGTATTGCCGGAAACCATTTACGGGGTGAGAGTATTAAAAGGTGTGGAGGCTAACATTATCGGGCTGGATGGGACCCTGGACCTGCCAGACCAGTATCTGGCCAAACTGGAGATTGTGCTGGCCGGTTTTCATACCTACTGTTTTCCTGCTGACCAGGGAATTGTGACCAATACTGACGCCATGCTGAAAGCTATGGCCCACCCCCTGGTGGATGTGATTGTTCATCCGGGCAATCCCGAATTTCAGATCGACCCGGAAGTGATTGTCCAGGGGGCCAAACATTACGGGAAGGCGATTGAAATCAACAACAGCTCCCTGGGCGGCAGCCGCAAAGGCAGTGCTACCAATTGTGCCGCGATTGCCCGTCTGGCGGCGGAATACGGGGTGTTGATCAGTCTGGGCAGTGACAGCCACTATGCCGACTGGGTGGGTGAACTGACCGCTGCCTGGGATTTGTGCCAGCGGCAGGGAGTAAAAGAGGAGCAAATCCTCAATCGCTCTCCGGAAACGGTGCTGGCTTATCTGGAACAAAGGAGGAGAACGGGGACATGCAAGTAATCGCAGGAATTGATCTGGGCGGGACCAACATTAAAGGCGGATTGTTTACCACCGCGGGGGAGTTGCTGGGAAAAAAGGAAATCCCCACCCAGGCGGCAGCGGGGCCGAGGGCAGTGGTAGTGCGGATTGCTGACCTGGTGCGGGAATTGGTGACAGAGTTTGGCCAGGGGCATACTCTGGCCGGGGTAGGGGTAGGCGCTCCTGGCCTGCATGACTTCGCGCAGGGAGAATGCATTTTTTCCCCGAACTTGCCGGGCTGGCGGAATGTTCCCGTGACCACCTGGTTAACAGAGTTGCTGGGTGTACCGGTCAAATTGGACAATGATGCTAATCTGGCCACTCTGGGCGAGTTCTGGCAGGGAGCTGGCCAGGGGGCAAATAACCTGCTGATGCTGACCCTGGGTACCGGTGTAGGGGGTGGCCTTATCTTGAACGGTCAGCTCTTCCGGGGCCCGGATGGCACTGCTGGCGAGCTGGGCCATATGGTGATCTGGCTGGATGGCCCTGCCTGCAATTGTGGTAATCGCGGCTGTCTGGAGACTCTGGCTTCAGCCACGGCTCTGCTGCGGCTGGGCCGGGAGGCTGGCTTGCCGGTCAAGGAGGCCCGGGAAGTGATGCAACTGGCTGTGGCAGCTGACCCCAGGGCAATAGAAGTAGTGGATCGATATATTTCTTACCTGGCAGTTGGAGTAGCCAGCCTGGTCAATATCTTTAACCCAGATCTGGTTCTAATCGGCGGGGGTGTAGTTAAGGCAGGGGAGCAGCTGCTTGCTCCCCTGCGGGAAAAAGTGGCCCGCCTGGCACTGGCTGTGCCGGCGCAGAGGGTGAAAATCAAAGCTGCGACCCTGGGCAATGATGCCGGCATTTATGGGGCGGCAGCATTGTTTGGGGATAAAAGATAATTTTTCCTTGACAAATACAGGAACTACCCGTATACTTTTACTTGTGATTTTTTGTTTGTAACAACTTTCTTTTCACAGAGACAGGAATAATCAGGTGGGGTGATAACGGTGTCCAAGGAGGAACTGCTGTCAGCGATCAGCCGACAGCAACGGCAACTGGCAGAGATACTGGCCCGAAATGGTCAGAACTTTTTAGCTGCTGATGTCTATGCCCTTTCCCGTGAATTGGACAAGCTGATCGTTCAGTATCTCAGGGAATATGGTTACTAATCCGGCTGGTAGGCCGGTTATTTTTTTGTTCCGGCGGATACACTGTTTGCCGGAGGTGATTTTGATGGCTAAGTGGGCGGACTGGCACACTCATACCCGGTACAGTGATGGTCGAGGTACGGTACGGGAAAATCTGGAGGCGGCCCGACAGCGGGGGCTGGCTTCCATTGCTATCACCGATCACGGACCGGCTAATATCGGGGTTGGGGTTGAAAACGGGCAAACCTACCTGGACATAAAAAAGGAAATTGCTGACCTGGCCCCTGCTTTTCCTGAACTGGAAATCAAGGTGGGAGCAGAAGCGGATATTATCAATCCGGCAGGAACAATCGACCTGCCGGAAGAAGTAATAAAAGAGCTGGATTTGCTGATTGTCGGGCTACATCCCTATGTCTGGCCTGCTGATACTGATGGAGCGGGCTGGGTCATCGCTAACCAGCTGGCCCGTCTTTCCCGGGGATACAAGGAAAAAATCCGGACCGACAACACCAAAACGGTCAAGGAAGCACTGCATCAATACCCGGTGGATATTCTCTCTCACCCTGATCTGGGCATGCCCCTGGATCGGCGGGAAATAGCCCTTTGCTGTGCTGAACAGGGAGTTGCTTATGAAATCAATACCGGACATCATTACCAGAAGGTGGAGGATATCAGGGAACTGGTGCTTACCGGGGTTGAATTTGTCGTAAACAGTGATGCCCATTTTCCCGCCACGGTAGGGAGGCTGACCGATGGAATTGAACTGTTGCAGAAAGCCGGAGTGCCGGAGGAAAGAATCCGCAATTGCTGGCAGGAATAAGCCGGATGGAAAGCGAAGTTAGTTAGCGGAAAGGGTGAAGGGAATGAAGGATATCAGTCTGATTATCATCACCGGCCTTTCCGGGGCCGGCAAAAGTACGGCGGTGAGGGCTTTTGAAGACATGGGCTTTTTCGTGGTGGACAATTTGCCCCCGGCCCTGGTCAGCAAATTTGTGGAATTGACCCGGCAGGTCAAAGGCCAGCCTTATCGCTATGCCCTGGTAATGGATATGCGGGGCGGCCGGTTTTTTGACCAGATGCAGGAAGCCCTGGATTATCTGCAACAACAGAAAGTAGATTACCGCATTCTGTTCCTGGAGGCGGCTGATGAGGTGCTGGTCCGCCGCTTTAAGGAAACCAGAAGGCGCCATCCTCTGGCTGGCGGGGGGACAGTGCTGGATGGCATCAGGCGGGAGCGGGCCAAGCTGGAAGAACTAAGGGGCCGGGCCCATCGCATTATCGATACCTCAAGTCTGAAGCCAGCTGAACTTAAAGAAGAAATTTTCCGGGCCTTCCAGCCGGAAGAGGAAGGGGCCCGGCTCAGCATTACAGTTATGTCTTTTGGCTACAAATACGGGATCCCGCTGGATGCGGATCTGGTAATAGATGTTCGTTTCCTGCCCAATCCCTTTTATATCAAGGAGCTCAGGCCTTTAACCGGCAATGACCCGGAGGTGCAGGAATACGTTGTCTCCCGGGAAGAAACTAAAAAGTTTCTGGACAAATTTCTGGATTTAATCACTTTCCTTATTCCCGAATATATTAAAGAAGGCAAAACCAGTTTAACTATTGCCATTGGTTGTACCGGGGGCCAGCACCGCTCTGTGACCCTGACCAATCGTCTGGCCGAATTGCTGGCTGACAGGGGGGATAAATCCTATCGGGTAGAGGTGCGCCACCGGGACATTCAACGGGAAAAAGGGAGGGAAATTTAGTGAGACGCCGGAGGCCTCGCCAGTGGAAATGGTTTTTGCCCGGCATGGGAGTAAAGCGCTGGTTTTTTCTGGCTCTAATTGGAGCCGGCTTCCTGGTTCTGGGCCTGACCTTTGTGCTTAACTGGGATATGCTGGTCTGGCTGGCCAATTTTTTTACCCGCTCCCGGCAGCTGCTGGGGGGTAAAGGAATAGCAGTGGTTGGAGCTGGTTTGCTGGTAACAGGGGCAGTATTGCTGGTTTACGGCCTGCTCAGTGCTATTACCTCTGTGGTGATGGCTGTTTTACCCTACCGCTCCTGGCGGCTGGTGGATAAAGTCTGGGAAAAACGCAACTTGCGCTTAGGGCCCAATATCGTGGTCATCGGGGGCGGCACCGGGCTATCGGTGCTTTTGCGCGGATTGAAGGAATATACCAGCAATTTGACTGCGGTTGTAACCATGGCCGATGATGGGGGCAGCTCCGGGCGGCTAAGGGAACATTATGGTATGCTGCCTCCAGGGGATGTGCGCAACTGCCTGGCGGCTCTGGCTGAACCAGGCAGCCGGTTAGGAGAGCTGCTGCAGTATCGTTTTAATGAAGAAGCCGGTTTAAAAGGCCACACCATGGGTAACCTGATGTTAACGGCTATGACTCAGCTCAGTGGCAGTTTTGTCAGAGCCATCAATGAGCTGGGCTTATTGCTGGCCGTGCGGGGCAGGGTGTTACCTTCTACCACCCAGCAGGTTACTCTGGTAGCGGAAATGAGTGATGGCCGGATTGTACGGGGGGAATCCCTCATCCCCGGGGCCAAAGGGCGGATACGTCGGGTCTGGCTGGAGCCGGAAGAAGTGGAGGCTTACGGGGAGGTAATCAAGGCCATACAGGAAGCGGATATCATCGTTTTAGGGCCGGGGAGCCTGTATACTTCCGTATTGCCCAATCTTTTGATTAAGCCCATTGCTGAGGCGCTGGCCCAGGCCCGTTGTCCCAAGGTTTATGTATGCAATATCATGACTCAGCCTGGAGAGACTGATGATTATACCGTCAGTGACCATGTTGCCGCTATCCAAAAACATGCGGGTGATATTGTGGATGTAGTGATTGCCAACAAGACGCGGATCCCGGCGGATTTGCTGCGCAAATATGCGGCTCAGGGTCAGTACCCGGTCCGTTATGATGGGGACAGGGTTAAGAAGCTGAATGTGGTGGCCCTGGTGGAACCGGTGGCCGATTTATCCGAGGTGGTGCGTCACAATGCCGGGCGGCTGGCCCGGATTATCCTGCGTTTGACCAAACAATGGACTTATCCTTATTAATCTAACGCATAGATCCCTCCCGGACGGGCAAACTAAACTTGAGTTTGTGCCGAGGGAGGTGAAATTGATGTCAAAGCGCAAAGAGATAGCTTGGTTAACTGCTGTCCTGGCCGCAACCCTGATCTGGTCCGGAGGATGTCCGGCCCGGAAACCGGCACCGCCAACGGCGCCAGCACCTACCCCGCCAGGGACTATTACTACTCCGGCGCCTACTCCCACACCGCCGCGGACAGAAGGGCCCCGTACCCAGGCGCAGGCCCGGGATGCAGCCGATGATATTGCTGATGCCGTTTCCCGGATCGACGGAGTGAACAAGGCTTCAGTAGTGGTGGTAGGCAATGTGGCCCTGATCGGTCTGGACTTGAAGGCCGGGATTGAAGGAACCAAAGTGGAAGCTATTCGCGAAAAAGCAGCGACCACTGCCAAACGGGACCCGCGGATAGTCAATGCTGTAGTGGAAACTGATCCAGATGCAGTAGGCAGGATCAAAAAAATTGCTGCCGGTGTGCGGCAGGGCCGGCCTATCAGCGAGTTTTTTGATCAAATCAGTGAATTTTTCAAACGGTTAAAACCCACTACCTAAAGGTCAGCGGCGGAATTTCCCGCCGCTTTTGCTTTTCCTGCTCTCCTGGCTGTGTTAAAATGGACTGGGGGTGGGAAAATGTCTTTTTCACTGCAAACTAAAGAAGAACTGGCCCGGCTGTTACCACCTCATGAAGGTTGCCTGAAGGCGGAGCTGGCCGCTTTAATCAAAATGGATGGTTCCCTGCAGCTCAGTGCCGGGACGGGCTGGGCCTTGTCTATACATACTGAAAGCGCCGCTATTGCCCGCAAGGTTTTTTCCTTGCTCAAGAAATTATTTGGTGTACAGGCGGATATTCTGGTCAGTAAACAGAATAGATTGAAAAAACATAACACATATATAGTAAAAGTGGCAGATAGTGATGAGGTAAAAAAAATCCTGCTCTTTGCCGGGGTACTTGATGAAAGGGGAGAGCTCTGGGATGGAATTGCTGACCCATTGCTGACCCGGGATTGCTGTAAACGCGCTTATTTACGGGGAGCCTTTCTGGGGGGCGGTTCTGTCAATGACCCGGAACGGGACTATCACCTGGAAATTATCGTTGACAACCAGGAAGACGGGGAAGCTATCGTCAATCTATTGCGCGATCTGAGGCTAAAAGGCAAGCTGACTGCCCGCAAAAACAATTTTGTAGTCTACCTCAAGGAGGCAGAACAGATTGCCGATTTTCTCAGCCTGATTGGAGCCAATCGGGCCCGGCTGGAACTGGAAAATGCCCGGGTCGTGAAGGAAATGCGCAATAATGTTAACCGGCTGGTCAATTGTGAAACTGCCAATCTATCCAAAACGGTGAATGCTGCAGTCCGGCAGCTGGAAAATATTCGCCTGCTGGCGGAGAGGGTGGGTTTGTCCAATTTGCCGGAGGGTTTACGGCAGGTGGCAGAAGCACGGCTTAATTATCCCGATATCAGTTTGAAGGAACTGGGGGAACTGCTGGAACCGCCTTTGAGCAAATCCGGGGTGAACCATCGCCTGCGCAAGCTGGAGCAGCTGGCCAGTCGCCTGTTACAGGGGGAGAAAGGGGAATGAAAAAAGAGGAACTGGATGCTTTTTTGCGGTACAAAACAGCGATGGCTGTAGAGGCCAGCCGCCGTTTCTATAAACTGCGGGAAGGGCGGCAGGAGAAAGAGAAGAGCTGGACCCTGACTTTTCTTGGTACCGGCGGTAACCCGGAAGCGGTAATCAGCCAGCAACCGCGGACTGCTGGATTTTTTCTGCAGCTGGGGGATTTTTATTTCATGGTGGATCCAGGACCGGGGGCGTTATATGCTGCCCTGGAACTGGGGATTGATCTGGGTCAGCTGGATGCTGTCTATATCTCCCATGGCCATGTGGACCATTATGCCGGGGCGGAAAGCATTATCGAGGGCATGTGCTGGGCCATGTCCAGCCGCCGGGGAAAACTCTTGCTGCCCCGGGATATGGTGGAGGAAAATGCCCATATCAGCACCTTTCACCGGGGGGAGGCGGCCCATAGCGGCTATCTGGGCGGCCCGGAAGTGGTGTTTTTGCAGGCCTATCAGCCGATTGCCCTGGGAGAGCTGACTCTGATTCCTGTACCGGCATATCATGGTCCGGAAAACTATGGGTTTATTCTGAAAGCCCCGGGGTTAATCCTGGGCTACACCAGTGATACCAATTTTCTCCGCAGTTATCGCACTTTCAGTGGAATCAAGGAGGTTATCCCCTGGGGGCCGGTGCTGGATTTCCAGGAAGCCATCAGCTGGCGGGAGGAACTGGTACAGGCCTACCGGGAAGTGGATCTCCTCATTGCCAATGTTACGGCCCATAATAGCTGGTTTCACCGGCATATTACCACCCTGGGCCTGCCTTATCTGTTGCGAGAAAGCAATATAAAACAGTGCTACATTACCCATTTTAATCACTGCTGTGTCTGGCCGGAAGATTTACGACCGGCCATGGCGGCATACGTGGAAGCGGTCAGTGGGGTGCCGACCAGTGCCGCTTATGATGGCTTGCAGGTTGATTTACAGCGATGGCTCAAGCGGGAGGGAGAAGATGAAGCGCAGAGTTGAGAGCTACCGGGTAGAGGGACCGAATAGTATGCAACACTGGACCCGAATTATTTCACCCTGGCGGGTGATGTTCAATTTTGCTATAATACAGCTGGGACGCTATTGTCCTTCTTTGCGCCTGAAAGCCTGGCTCTACCGCCATTTGCTGGGAATGCAGCTGGGGAAGAATGTTTCTCTGGGTCTGATGATGATGCCGGATATCTTTTTCCCTAACCGCATCAGCATTGGGGATAATACAGTGATCGGATATAACTGTACCATCCTGACCCATGAATATTTGGTGGAAGAATACCGGCTGGGAGAAGTAAAAATTGGCAAGAATGTCCTGATTGGGGCCAACACTACTATTCTGCCGGGGGTGACTATCGGTGATGGGGCCAAAATCTCAGCCATGTCACTGGTAACCGGGGATGTGGAAGCAGGAGCGGTAGTTGGAGGTATACCTGCCAGGCCCTTGCGAATAAATTAGCAGTAAAAAGAGGATTTCCCCGGTAGAGAAGAGAAGTTATTAGTATTAGCCTGGGAAGGGAAGTAGGGAGCTATGTCAATCCGCATAGGTTATGGACTGAACCTGGAACAGAGCCAGAAATTGATAATGACTCCCGAATTGCGCCAGGCCATCACTGTCTTGCAGTTATCGGCCCTGGAACTGTCTGAGTACGTGCAACAGGAGCTACAGGAAAATCCTGTTCTGGAAATCAAGGAAGACAAGGAAGAGCTGCCGGAAACGGAAGTGGAAGCTAACGGGGGGAAGGATGATGGCCTGGATGTTGACTGGCAGGAGTATTTTGCTGACAAATCCGATCTGGGCATAGTCAGGCAGGGAGCCGAGGAAGAAAAGGAACAGGTACAGTGGGAAAATTTCCTCACTCAGGGACCGACTCTGGTGGAACACCTGCTGTTCCAGCTTAATGTCAGCCCTTTGGACCCCGGGGAGAAGGAAATCGGCGAGTTTATTATCGGTAACCTGGATGATAATGGCTATTTGACCTGCAGTACGGAGGAAATTGCCCGTAGCTTGCAGGTTCCGGTCGAAAAGGTAGAGAAAGTTTTGCGTACCATCCAGACTTTCGACCCGGCCGGAGTAGCTGCCCGCAATTTACAGGAATGTTTACTTCTGCAGGTAGAAGCTCTGGGCTGGAATGAACCCCTCTTGCCGGCTTTGATCCAGCATCATTTGACAGCTCTGGGGGAGGGGAAAGGGCCGAAAGTAGCCCGGGCCCTGGGGGTGCCGGTGGAGGAAATTCAGCGCCTCTATGACTTGATCAAACAACTGGATCCCAAACCGGGACGGCGCTTTGGGGGTAACCAGGATGTGCGCTATGTAGTGCCAGATATTGTGGTGGAAAAAATCGATGGGGAATATATCGTGCTGGTTAATGATTATGGTGTGCCGCAACTGACCATCAATTCCACCTATCGCTCCATTCTTTTGCAGGAAAAAGATTCGGAAGCCAGAAAATATGTAGAGGCCAAACTCAATGCGGCCAGCTGGTTGATTCGAGCCATTGAACAGCGGCGTCTGACCCTGTACCGGGTGGCCAACTGTCTGGTGCAATTGCAAAAAGACTTTTTTGATTTCGGTTTGCGTTATTTAAAACCGCTGAACCTGAAACAGGTAGCCGAACTGCTGGACTTACATGAGTCTACCATCAGTCGGGCTACCGCCAACAAATATATCCAGACCCCCCATGGCGTATTTGAGGTAAAATATTTCTTCGCCAGCGGGCTGGAAAGCGGGGGTGGGCAGGAAGTTTCCTCCCGCAGTGTCAAATTGCTGCTGAAAGAATTGATCAGCAATGAGGATCCGAAACAGCCCCTGTCTGATCAAAAACTGGCGGAACTCTTAGGCCAGAAGGGAATCCAGATTTCCCGGCGCACCGTGGCCAAATACCGGGATGAGCTGGGCATACCGGCAGCAGCAAGGCGCAAACGCTACTAGAATTGCATAGAATATTACAACTTGGTGCATCCTATAAATGCCCCTCTTGACAAGGTGGAATTGCTTACCTTAGAATATGGATGTGGGGCAAATGCACCATCTTTTTTTCGGAAAGGCGGGACCATAATTGAATGGGCGGGACAATAACGGGCCTAACAGCCAGGAACTGGCATTGCAGGAGCTGGTTCACTACGGACAGAAAGTAGTGCCTGAGCTCATACAGCAGCTGGAGAAAAGGTATACTATTCTTCGCAGCATCTATTTTGCCCAGCCGATTGGACGCCGGGTATTAGCCGCCAACCTGCGCATGGGGGAACGGATTGTACGCAATGAAACCGACTTCCTGCGCACTCAGGGTCTGGTGGAGGCCCAGCCAGGCGGGATGGTCATTACTCCCGAAGGTGAAGAGGTCATTTTCGGTCTGGAGCAATTAATCCGCTTGCTGAAAGGACTCACTTCCCTGGAAGAGGAGCTGGCCAGTCGCCTCGGTTTACATAAAGTGATTGTAGTGTCCGGGGATCTGGACCAGGACCGCCAGGTTCTGAAGGAAATGGGTCGGGCCGGGGCCAACTTCTTGCAGGAAATTATCCACAAGGATAAAATTGAAACCATTGCTGTTACCGGCGGCACCTCCACTTTGAGTGTGGTGGAAAGCCTGCCAGAAATCAGTCCGGGGCGTTCCATTCTAGTGGTGCCGGCCCGGGGTGGTTTCGGAACAGAAATGCGCACTCAGGCCAACGCCATTGCTGCCTTACTGGCAGGCAAACTGGGCGGGGAGTATCGCCTGTTCCACGTTCCTGACGCTCTGTCGCCCCAGGCGCGCCTGGCCCTGCTGGAAGAGCCCCACATTCAGGAGATGTTGCGGCTGATGACCCAGGCTCAGCTGGTGATTCACGGGATCGGCGATGCGGTGGAAATGGCCAAACGCCGTCATATGCCCCAGGTGGAAATCAGCTGGCTGATGCGCCATGGAGCCGTGGGAGAGGCCCTTGGCTCCTATGTAGACAAAGATGGTAAGGTAGTGCTTTCGGCGCGCAACATTGGCTTAAATCTTCAGGAATTACCCCCTGCTTCCACTCTGGCGGTGGCAGGTGGTAAACATAAAGCTCAAGCCATACTGGCGGTCGCTGCCACCGGGATACTGAAATACCTGGTGACAGATGAAGGGGCCGCTCAGGCAATGCTGGAAACATTAAGGAAAAAGAATTAGCAGTAAAGGAGAGATGAATCATGACAGTACGCGTAGGTATTAACGGTTTTGGCCGCATTGGCCGCAATGTTTTCCGGGCCGCTCTCAACAAGCCGGAAATCGAAATCGTAGCCATCAATGACCTGACTGATGCTAAAACCCTGGCTCATCTGCTGAAATATGACTCTGTGCATGGCATCCTCAATGCCGAAGTACAGGCTGGCGACGGGGAGATTATCGTTAATGGCAAGGCTATCAAGGTTTATGCTGAAAAGGACCCGGCCAATCTGCCCTGGGGCGATCTGGGGGTGGATATTGTGGTGGAATCCACCGGTCGTTTCACCAACCGGGAAGATGCTGCCAAACACCTGCAAGCTGGCGCTAAGAAAGTCATCATTTCTGCTCCAGCCAAAAATGAAGATATCACTATTGTGATGGGGGTTAACCAGGACAAATATGATCCAGCTAACCACCATGTAGTTTCCAATGCCTCCTGCACCACCAACTGCCTGGCTCCCTTTGCCAAAGTTATCCACGAGAAGTTCGGGATTGTGCGGGGCTTGATGACCACAGTACACTCCTATACCAATGACCAGCAAATTCTGGACCTGCCTCATAAGGATTTGCGCCGGGCCCGGGCTGCTGCTATGTCCATCATTCCTACCACTACCGGTGCAGCTAAAGCGGTCGGTCTGGTTCTGCCGGAACTGAAGGGCAAACTGAATGGCTTCGCAATGCGGGTGCCCACTCCTAATGTTTCTGTAGTTGACCTGGTCTGTGAGCTGGCTACCGAAGCAACAGCGGAAGAAATCAATGCCGCTCTCAAAGCTGCAGCTGAAGGGGAATTGAAAGGCATTCTGGCCTACACCGAAGAGCCCCTGGTTTCCAGGGATTTCAATGGCAATTCCAATTCTTCTATTGTGGATGGCCTCTCCACCATGGTGATTGATAAAAAACTGGCCAAGATTGTATCCTGGTATGACAATGAATGGGGTTACTCCTGCCGGGTAGTGGATCTGGCTCTGTATATTGCTTCCAAAGGTCTGTAATGGTAAGATATAGAGTGGGTTAAAAAACAGGGAGGTGGGCCCGCGTGGAAAAAAAGACCATCCGCGATGTGGACGTTAAGGGCAAACGGGTTCTGGTTCGGGTGGATTTTAATGTCCCCACGGACGAAAACCGGCAAATTACCGATGATACCCGGATCAGAGCTGCACTGCCCACCATTAAATACCTGCTGGAACAGGGAGCCAAAGTAATTCTGGCTTCCCACTTTGGCCGGCCGAAAGGCCAGGTTAATGAAAAATACCGTCTGGACCAGGTTGCCAAGCGTTTAAGTGAGCTGCTGGGCCAGGAAGTGGCCAAAACCAGTGACTGTGTTGGCCCGGAAGCCGAGGCTGCCGTTGCTGCGCTGGCACCCGGGCAGGCACTGCTGCTGGAGAATGTGCGCTTCCATGCTGAGGAAGAGAAAAACGATCCTGAATTCGCGAAAAAACTGGCGGCTTTAGCCGATCTATTCGTCAATGATGCCTTTGGCGCTGCTCACCGGGCCCATGCCAGTACCGCTGGTGTGGCCCAGTACCTGCCGGCAGTGGCCGGTTTCCTGATGGAAAAGGAAATCAGCATCATGGGCAAGGCCCTGGCCAATCCGGAACGGCCCTTTGTGGCTATTATCGGTGGGGCCAAGGTGTCAGACAAAATCGGGGTTATCCAGAATCTGCTCACCAAAGTGGATACTCTGATCATCGGTGGCGGCATGGCCAACACCTTCCTCAAGGCTCAGGGGTATGAACTGGGTAAGTCCCTGGTGGAAGAGGATAAGGTCCAGCTGGCAAAAGAACTGCTGGCTACAGCCCAGCAACGAGGAGTAGAACTGTTGCTGCCCCGGGATGTAGTAGTAGCAGCCGCCTTCGCTCCCGATGCTGAACATAAGACAGTAGCCGTAGGAGAAATTCCTGCTGACTGGCAGGCCCTGGACATTGGCCCGGCTACCGCTGAAAAGTACGCTGGAGTAATTCGCCAGGCCAAAACTGTGGTCTGGAATGGACCTATGGGGGTCTTTGAAATGGATGCCTTTGCCAGAGGCACCGAAGCGGTGGCAAAGGCTATGGCCGAATGCCCTGGCACTACCATCATCGGTGGTGGCGATTCGGTAGCAGCAGTAGAAAAAGTGGGCGTAGCCGAAAAAATGACCCACATTTCCACCGGGGGCGGCGCTTCCCTGGAGTTTCTGGAAGGCAAGACCCTGCCTGGGGTAGCAGTACTGCAGGATAAATAAATTTCATACGTGAATGGAGGTGGCCCGGTTTGCGGCAACCAATTATCGCCGGGAACTGGAAAATGCATAAAACGGTAGCTGAGGCCCTGGCTTTTGTGGAAGCTATTAAGCCTGAGCTGGCCGGTGCCACCGCCGCGGAAACGGTCATCTGTGCACCCTTCACCGCCCTGGCCTCCCTGGCCGAGGCGGTGAAGGGCACTCCTATTCGTATTGGGGCCCAGGATCTGTTCTGGGAAGAACAGGGTGCCTATACCGGGGAAATTTCTCCCCTGATGTTAAAGGAACTGGGTGTCAGCTATGTGATAGTAGGCCATTCCGAGCGGCGGCAATATTTTGCTGAAACCGATGAGACAGTGAACAAGAAAGTCAAGGCAGCATTGAAACACGGCCTGGTTCCCATTGTCTGTGTGGGGGAAACCCTGGAACAGCGGGAAGCGGGCGAGACTTTTCAGGTGGTGGAACAACAGACCCGTCTGGGGCTGGCCGGTCTGACTGCAGAACAGGTTGCCGGTCTGGTTATTGCCTATGAACCGGTCTGGGCCATCGGCACTGGCCGCACTGCTACTGATGCTGATGCGGAGGAAGTGATCGCCTACATCCGCGGTGTGGTCAATGACCTGTTTGGGGCTGAAGCCGCTGAACGAGTCCGGATTCAGTACGGGGGCAGTGTCAAGCCTGACAACATCGCTGGTCTCTTAGCCCAGCCCAATATAGACGGGGCTCTGGTAGGAGGAGCCAGCCTGGATCCAGTTTCCTTTATCGCCCTGGTCAGGAGGTAAAAGCAATGAAACCTGTCAAACAACCGTTAGCCCTGATTATCCTGGATGGTTTTGGCTGGCGGGAAGAAAAGCGGGGCAATGCCATTGCCCAGGCTAACCTGCCCTATTTCCATCAGTTGCTGCGGGAATGGCCCTGGACCACGCTGGAAGCTTCCGGTCTGGCTGTAGGTCTGCCCCAGGGTCAGATGGGTAATTCCGAGGTAGGGCACCTGAACATGGGGGCCGGTCGTATTGTTTACCAGGAATTTACCCGTATCAGCCTGGCTATTAAAGAAAAGACCTTTTTCCAGAATGAAGTGCTGAAGGAAGCCATGCAAAAAGCCAAAAACAGTGGTAAAGCGGTCCATCTGCTGGGACTGGTTTCCGACGGAGGAGTGCACAGCCATATTGAACATCTTTATGCCCTGCTGGACCTGGCCAAAGCAGAGGGGGTAGAGCGGGTTTATATCCATGCTTTCCTGGATGGACGGGATGTGCCTCCCGCCAATGCCCTGGAATATATAAGGCCCCTGGAGCAAAAGCTATCAGCGATAGGGTTAGGCAAAATCGCTACCGTCAGCGGCCGCTACTATGCCATGGACCGGGATAAGCGCTGGGAACGGGTGGAAAAAGCCTATGCCGCTATGGTATATGGCGAAGGTGTTACCGCTGCTTCGGCGGAGGAAGCAGTTCAGTCTGCCTATAACCGCGGTGAGACCGATGAGTTTGTGAAGCCAGCAGTGATTGTAACAGAAGGTAAGCCGGTAGCCACTGTTAAAGCCGGGGATACCATGATTTTCTTCAACTTCCGGCCTGACCGGGCCCGTCAGCTGACCCGGGCTTTTGTGGACCAGGAGTTCAGCGGTTTTGAGCGGCGGCAAGGCTATTTCCCGGTGTATTTCGTCTGCATGACAGAATATGATGCCACTATTCCGGCACCGGTGGCTTTCCCGCCCCAGTCTTTGAAAAATACCCTGGGGGAAGTGCTGGCTGCCCATGGCAAAACTCAGCTCCGCATTGCGGAAACGGAGAAATATGCCCATGTCACGTTTTTCTTTAATGGCGGGGTAGAGATCCCCAACCCCGGGGAAGACCGCCTGCTCATACCTTCACCCAAAGTGGCCACCTATGACCAGAAGCCGGAAATGAGCGCCTTTGAAGTTACCGCTGAACTGCTGAAAGAACTGGAACAGGATAAATATGATGTGATCATCCTCAATTACGCTAATCCGGATATGGTAGGTCATACGGGGGATATGGAAGCAACCATTAAAGCCGTAGAGGCAGTGGATCAGTGTCTGGCTAAGGTAGTTCCTGCCATCCTCAAGCGGGGCGGTGTGGCCATCATCACTGGTGACCATGGCAATGCGGACTGCAAACGGGATGATGAAGGCAATGTCCTGACTTCTCATACCACCAGTCCGGTGCCCTTTGTTCTGGTTTCTCCTGAACATAAGGAGGCCAAACTGCGCGCTGACGGCAAGCTGGCTGATGTGGCACCTACTATTCTGGAACTAATGGGCTTGCCCCAGCCAGAAGAAATGACAGGACAAACCCTGTTGATCAAGTAAGGGAGGGATTTTTTGTGTCAACCATTATCGAAAATATTTATGCCCGGGAAATCCTGGACTCCCGTGGCAATCCCACAGTTGAAGTAGATGTCTACCTGGAAGATGGCACTCTGGGCCGGGCGGCTGTACCTTCAGGCGCCTCTACCGGCGCATTTGAGGCCGTTGAGCTGAGAGATGGGGACAAAGGCCGTTATCTGGGCAAAGGGGTCCAAAAAGCGGTGGATAATGTCAATTCCATCATCGCTCCCCAGCTGATCGGCATGGATGCCACTTTCCAGACCGAAATCGACAAGGTCCTGCTGGAACTGGATGGTACCCCCAATAAAGGCAAACTGGGGGCCAATGCCATCCTGGGCGTTTCCCTGGCGGTAGCCAAGGCCGCTGCCAAATCCCTGGGTCTGCCGCTGTATCAATACATAGGAGGCACCAATGCCAAGGAATTGCCGGTGCCCATGATGAACATCCTCAATGGCGGCAAGCATGCGGATAATAATGTGGACATTCAGGAATTTATGATCATGCCGGTGGGGGCCGATTCCTTTGCCGAAGCCCTGCGCATGGGTGCTGAAGTCTTCCACAATCTGAAGACTGTGTTGAAGGGCAAAGGGATGAATACTGCCGTTGGTGATGAAGGTGGCTTTGCTCCCAACCTCTCCTCCAACGAAGAGGCTCTGCAGGTTATTATGGAAGCCATTGAAAAGGCCGGTTACAAGCCGGGAGAAGATATCGCCCTGGCCCTGGATGTGGCTTCCACTGAGCTGTATAAAGATGGCAAATATGTGCTGGCCGGCGAAGGAGTATCCTACACTGCCGAGGAAATGGTAGCCTATTACGAAAAACTGGTGTCCAGATACCCCATCGTCTCCATTGAAGACGGTATGTCCGAAGAAGACTGGGAAGGCTGGGCCCTGCTCACTACCAGACTTGGCAAAAAAATCCAGCTGGTAGGGGATGACCTGTTTGTTACCAATACCGAGCGCCTGAGCAAGGGGATCGAGCGCGGGGTAGCCAACTCCATCCTGATCAAGGTCAACCAGATCGGTACTCTGACCGAGACCCTGGATGCCATTGAAATGGCCAAACGGGCCGGTTATACCAATGTCATCTCCCACCGCTCCGGCGAAACTGAAGACAGCACCATAGCTGATATTGCCGTGGCTGTTAATGCCGGTCAAATCAAAACCGGTGCTCCTTCCCGCACCGACCGGGTAGCGAAGTACAACCAGCTGCTGCGCATTGAAGAAGAGCTGGGCAATCTGGCTATCTATCGCGGCAAAAAGACCTTCTATAACCTGAAATAAGCAATTAGCCCCGTCCTTAGCGGACGGGGTTTTTGCTATACTGGTTATAGTGGATTTTGTCATAAGCCAGCTGCTCCAGGCTGGCTGGAGACCTGGTTTCGGCTGGATAGCCGATGGCCAGCAAGGCCAGGACCCGGTAAGGGGCCGGGACCTGCAGAACCTCCTTGACATATTCCTCCGAGGACTGCCCTGCTGCCGTTTGCCGCAGGCGAATCTGAATCCAGCAGGAACCCAGGCCCAGGGAGGTGGCAGCCAATTGCATCAGGATGGTAGCGATGGAGGCATCTTCGATCCAGACATCGCATTTGTTTTCATCGGCGATAACAGCGATACCCAGTGGTGCCTCAGCCAGAAAAGAAATACTGTGGGCCTTGGCTTTGGCCAGCTGTTGCAACAAACTTTTATCCTGGATGACAATGAATTCCCAGGGGCGCAGGCTGCGGGAGGAGGGCGCCAGCAGGGCCGCTTGCAGGATTTTTTCTATTTTTTCTTTCTCCACTGGCTGGTCGGTAAAACGGCGAATACTGCGGCGCTTTTGTAATAATTCCAGCATCTTACCCACTCCTTTCAAATTTTTATAACTATATTATAACATTGCTTTTTACTGGTGGAATATGCTAAAATGTCAGAAAAATGCCCTTGGAGGTGAAGGCATGCAGATAACAGGACGCCCGGTCACCCCGCTTTTTTTTCCGGGCAACCGGACCGGCATAGTATTGATTCATGGCTTCACCGGTTCACCGGGGGAAGTGGAGCCCCTGGGCCGGGCCCTGGCGGCTCAGGGCTGGACGGTACAGGTGCCCCTGTTACCCGGCCATGGCACTGATGTGGAAGAGCTGGCCCGCACCTGCTGGCGGGACTGGGTGGCTGCTGCGGAAAAAGCGGTAGTAGAGCTCAGGCAAAAGTGCGACCGGGTCTACCTGGCCGGGTTATCGATGGGGGGGTTGATCAGCCTCTACCTGGCCCATTATCAGCCGGTAGTAGGAGTGATCAGCCTGGCGGCCCCGATTTATCTCAAAAACAAGAAAGCCTATCTGGCTCCTTATTTACGCTGGGTCAGACGCTATGCTCCCAAAGAGAGGCAAGAAGATGGGCATTACCTGTTAACTCATTTCAATTATGATCACATACCGCTGGCCGCTCTGGTCAGTTTACTGGAATTTATTCGAACTGCCCGCAAGCAACTCCCCCTGGTACAAGTACCGGTCTTGCTTATCCAGGGTGATGCGGATGAGACTGTTGACCCGGCTAGTGCCGAATACATCTTTCACCAGCTGGGAAACAGAGAAAAAAAGTTGTTGTCCCTTCCAGGAGGCAGACACCTTTTGCCTTTAGGGCCGCAGCGCCAGCAGGTGGCAGAAGCGGCCATCGCCTTTATTAACAGTTTGGAGGAACAGAGCAATGAAGGAGTTTCAAGGAGAATATGACCACTGGTGTTTTGCCTGTGGCAAGCAAAATCCCCGGGGTTTACATCTGGAATTTACGATAGAGGGGGAGGAGTATGTGACTACCTTCACTCCGGGCCCGGTCCATCAGGGCTATCCCGGTATCATGCACGGAGGGATTATCTGCACCCTGCTTGATGAAGTAATGGGCCGCTACCTCTGGAAGCAAGGCCTGACGGCACCTACGGCGGAGTTGACGGTGAGATTTCGGCGGCCTGTTCCCATCAATGAACCTTTACAGGTTCGGGGCCGGGTGGTCAACCGCCGGGGCCGGGTGATTGAAATGGAAGCCAGTCTGATTTTGCTCAAGGACCAGCAAGTGGCGGCCACAGCCACTGGCAAATTCATTCAAATCAAAGAAGGAGGACTGACTGATGGACAGAATTGAAGCAGTACAGCTGATGGAGAAATATGTAACCAACACAAATTTGCGCAAGCACTGCCTGGCAGCGGAATTCGTCATGCGCCGCCTGGCCCGCCATTTTGGCGAAGATGAGAAAATCTGGGGCTTAGCTGGCCTCTTGCATGATATCGATTATGACCAGACCAAGGATGACCCGGCCCGCCACAGTCAGGTGGGAGCCGACCTGCTGGCTGAACTGGGGCTGCCGGAGGAAGTGGTCTATGCCGTGCGGGTACATAACGAATACCACGGCCTGCCCCGCCTGTCCCGCCTGGATAAGGCCCTCTACAGCGTTGACCCCACCACCGGCCTGATTGTGGCCGGAGCCCTGATCCGTCCGGAAAAGAAGCTGGCGGCAGTGGATGTGCCTTTTCTGGTCAATCGTTTTCACGAAAAATCCTTTGCCCGCGGGGCCAACCGGGAGCAGATTCAAGCCTGTACGGAACTGGGTCTGAGCCTGGAGGAGTTCCTGGGGCTGGCGTTAGAGGCGATGCAGGAACATAGTGAGGAACTGGGATTGTAGAGGTAAGACACCCTGGCGAGGGTGTCTTTTTTTATGTGCTGTATTTAGGAGGCAGATTTTCATTGAGTAAATGCAAGAAAGCTTGGAAAGGTGACATTTTCACAAGGTAAACACATGATTAAAATTACATTATTGACAAAATATTGACAGAAAAGGTAAAATAACATATATCAATGCGGGCGCTATCGCTGTCGACCTTTAGTCACTTTTTAAAGCAAATCAAAGATTCATCTTGCTGTAGACTGCAAAAGCGAAGTTACCAACTGCAATAGAAGTACACCAGATAACGTAAATGATGGGGAAATGGGTAGCACTTTAATTCAACTCTGCATTTTTATTTTATCTAGCCATAAATATATTACACAGAACTTTATTGGCTAGGGGGGTAACTTCACATGGCCTTAGTTGAGTTTCAGATATACTTTCCTATAGCGGATAGTGTAGTTTTAGAATTTTGGGATTCGAGGACAAAACTGGCGCATATTCCCATGGATATTGATTCCGATGGATATTGGGAAAAAAGTATTAACTTGGATGATGGCTTGTATCACTATTGTTTTTTCATTAATAACAGCTTTCGAGTCAATGACCCACAAACGTTTCCTGCTTATGTTCTAGAAAATGGTAAACCTATATCAAGTCTTGTAATCGAAAATTCCGAGGTTAGAAAATTAAATTATGATTCTGCTAATATAGAAGTTGAATACATAGACATGTATGCCGGAACGTCACGTTTGCCTAGACTCAACAGGGAATTCAGCAATTCTGATGGAGAAATAGGTATAAATATTGATTTCATTAAAGTTAAGGGCATACATCTAGTTAGTTTCGTATGGGTTAATCCTATGTTGGAAATAGCATACGTTTCTGATTGTATCGTATCAGGTAATCCTTCAGGCAAAGGACAAGCAGTTCAAGCTTCGGGTTGGATCACAACTGATCCCAATAATCAGCTAATCCCAGGCAAATGGCATCTTGTAGTTTTAGTAAATGGCAATGAAATTTGTTGTTTGCCATTCTATATACGAAGTTATTTCTACCGACTGCAACAGGGTAGAGTTATAGCCCTGTAAAAAATTAAAAATTATGGGAGGTATGGTAAAATGGGTATGGGGGACTTAAGGGTCGCCGAGAGAAAAGCAAGGTCAACACAACAGTCGGCAGCAAACAAAACTTCTACTTCGACAGTTCAAAAAACTTCTACTTCAACTACTCAAAAATCTTCTACAACAACGAAACATACTCCAATAGTACAACTAACCAAATCCGGAGGCGCGGCTTCTACTAGTAGTATTTCATCTACACATAAATTCTCTGGGGCAGCAAAACAATTTTCATCTGGTATGGGAGGATTAAGGGTAACCGAATCGAAAATATCGAGCTACTCTTCTTCCCCCACTAAATTCTTAGGAGCAGCGAAACAATCTTCACCTGGCATGGGAGGACTAAGGGTAGCCGAAGCCAAGAAGTTAGGCGAAAAAAATCTGGGGACAGGAAAATTTGTCGATGACAAAGCAACCTCAAAAACATTATTAGGAACTGATAACATGAAAAACGGTCCTAGTAACGCTAAGCTAAATTTGGGTAAGGCACAGGTATCTAGATTTAGTGGAGGACCTGGTGGAGTCAAAGGAGAAGCTTATACTGTGGAAACAGGTGTAGAGATAATAAGCCTTGACAATCCTAAAAACTTCTTAGGATTTACTGCAGGTGTAGATGTAAATACAGGTGTTGTAAAAGGAGGACTTTATCTAGAAAGTGATAAAGGACTTGCACTGGGCAGTCTTGGAGGGGGTGCTTATGCTACATTAAAAGAAGGAAATCTTCATGCAAAGTTAAGGGTTGGCAATTTAAATGTGTATGCTAATGTAGGAGGAAATGTGGCGGGAATAGGTGCCATGGGTGAAGTCTCTATACTTGATAGACGGTCGGATGATTCATATCATA
>NZ_BDLR01000031.1:0-19883 GCF_002049395.1 Carboxydocella sp. JDF658
GTTATTTAGTACCCGGGAAACGGTAGAAACCGATACTCCCGCCTCTCTGGCAACATCTTTGATCGTTACTGGCATTACCCTCCCCCTTTCTAATTTTATTATAGGAAAACGTTTTCAGAAAGTCAATACAATTTTTTTATTTCTGTCCCTTGGTAATAATGTTGCAATATCCGCTGATAATCCCAGCCCTGCTGGCCCCAGAGATTGGCCCCCCGCTGGCATAGCCCCAGCCCATGGCCATAACCGCTGATTTCCAGCAAACTTACCCCGGCCCTTACCTCCAGCACCCGGAAGCGGGCTGATGGCAGCTGAAAGCGATTACGGATCTCCCTTCCTGCTACCGAACGGTCATTAACCTGAGCCTGCAGCACTGTGCCATGCTGACTGGTACTGAGGACACTGATGGCTGCCGGTACACGCTGACGCTGAGGCGGAAAATCCTGAGCCTCAGTTTTCGGACAGGCTGCTCCTGCCAGGTAGGGAATATCCTGCCCCCGGACTTCAAGCGCTGATTCCGTGCCCAGCCCGCCACAGGATGCATGAAAAAGAGCCTGAATGGGTTTTCCCTGATAGAGAAGTATTTGTCCGGCAGTAGCGCTGACTGCTTCCCGGATTTTCTGATAATAGCGTCCTGCCTGGCTGCGGGGCCATTTGGCCAGTATTTCCTTTTCCTCCAGCCAGGCCATGGTGTGGGTCGGGTCATCACAGAGGACGGCCCCGCCATGGTCATGGGCAAAATCCCCCAGTTCCCCGGCCCGCTGCAGCCTTTCCCAGGCGTAAGTCCGGGCCGCTACCGCCTGGGCTTTTAGAGCCTCCGGGTGAAAAGCCGCCGGCATTTCTGCCCCTACCACACCCACTACATATTCCTCCAGGCTCAGAGTCAACACCTTTTGTTCTCGGTGACTGTAGATTTTGATTTCAGGTCCAGGCAAACCAGGTTCCTGCCTGTACAGCATCCAGCCGATGATAATCGGCAGTAAAAACAGGATAGTGGTCAGTAACAATAAAAAAAGACCGCCTTTGCGCATGTCTTCCCCTCCCGGGAAAATTATATGCGCAGGCGGTTGATTTTAGCTCCCAGTCTTTGTAACTTTTCCGCAAATCGTTCATAACCCCGGTCAATATGATGTAAATGGATGACTTCCGTTTCCCCCCGGGCCGCCAGCCCGGCCAGGACCAGGGCCGCCCCCGCTCGCAGGTCAGTAGCCTTAACCTGGGTACCCAGCAGCTGTCCCACCCCGCGAACCACTGCGGTTCGACCCTCGATTTTAATATCCGCTCCCATGCGGCGCAGTTCATCAACATGCATAAAGCGATTTTCAAAAACGGTTTCGGTAATCACACTGGTACCCTCAGCCAGAGTCAGCATGGCCATCATCTGGGCCTGCATATCGGTGGGAAACCCGGGATAGGGCAAAGTCTTGATGTCAGTGGCCTTAATGCGGGTCGGGGCTTTTAGCTGCAGCCCCTGGGCCGTCTCCGTGATTTCCGCCCCTGCTTCCTGCAGTTTGGCAATCACCGGCTTGATGTGTTCCACAATCACATTTTCCACTGTTATTTCCCCGCCAGTAATCGCTCCTGCCACCAGAAAGGTGCCGGCTTCAATGCGGTCAGGGATGACAGTATGCCTGGCTCCCTGCAGTTTACTTACACCCTCGATCTTGATCACCGCTGTGCCAGCCCCGCTGATTCTGGCCCCCATGGCATTGAGAAAGAGGGCCAGGTCCACGATTTCAGGTTCTTCCGCAGCGTTTTCAATAATTGTTGTCCCTTCCGCCAGGGTAGCTGCCAGCATGATATTCTCCGTTGCCCCTACACTGGGAAAATCCAGGTAGACGGTATTCCCTTTGAGGCGCTGGCATCTTACTTCCACTTGACCTGGCCCCCAGCTCACTTCTGCCCCCAGTGCCTGAAACCCCTTTAAATGCAAGTCTATGGGGCGACTCCCAATAGCACATCCCCCCGGCAGGGTAAGCCGGGCATAACCCAATCGGGCCAGGAGCGGCCCCATCACCAGAATAGAGGCGCGCATTTGCCGTACATATTCATAAGGTGCTTCTCCCGTTTCCAACCTCGGCGTCTTGACCACCAGGGTATGAGAATGTCCAACCCAGGCCACTTCCGTCCCCAGCCGGCTTAATACCATCAGCATGGTGCGGACATCAGCCAGCCGGGGAACATCCTCCAGCTGGCAGACCTGGTCAGTCAAGAGACAAGCGGCCAGGATGGGCAGGACAGCATTTTTGGCGCCTCCTACCCGAACCCGGCCGGATAATGGGGTACCACCGGTTATTACCAGTCGTTCCACCGGCGCCCCTCCTTCCTCTGCTCCTGTATTAATTCATTAATATTCAGTAGTAATCAAAGGTGTGCCAATCACCAGGTAGCTGCGTCGTTCTCCTGGAACAGTCCGAACCGCCACATTCAGATTAACCACCCGGTTGCCCAGGCGCAGGTTATCCTTGAGTTCATCACTATAACCGGTCCAGCTGACCACTGCCCCTTCTTCATACCCTTCGATTTTTTTACCATCCAGTTCCTTAAAGATAGAGGCAACGATTTCCCGCCCCTGCTGCTGGTCTACTAGCTGGGGCAACCAGCCGGCCACTACCTCGGACACTTTGGCACTACTTGCGATTCTCTTGAAAGCAGCATCCACTGTGAGCCGATCCTGACTTAGTTTATCCAGGTCCCCGAGTTCTTTAATAGTAATAACTGCATAAGTTTCTGCTTCCTGACCGGTTTCCTCCTGGCCTATCCTGGTTTTAACCCCGGCCATGGACTGGATCCAGATTTCCAGTTCCGTTTTTTCCCCCAGCTTGCCAGCCAGGCGCAAACTGCGAAAACCGGTGTCCTCCTGTTTGTCCAGACGCAGGTTCCCTTCCCGATAGGGAAATACCCTTGCTGCCTGCCAGGCCAGTTCCTCCATTTCCGCAAAGGTCATAAATTTCCGGTTCACCCTGGCCCAGCCATTAATGGTGTAGTCCTCAAAGCGCGCCTTGCTCTCCCGAAAAGCCAGAATCAGTTTGTTCTCCCCGCTCAACCCCTGTCCCAGGGTAGGCAGGACTGGGTGTTTTACCAGCCAGACCGCTGCCAATAATAGACCCAGCAGCACCAGAAATCTGCGCATTTGCCTTCCTCCTTCTCCTCAGGAATCCTATTCGTTACTGATAGTGTTCCCGCTAAAAGGAGGATTTAAACATCAATTTAATCCCGGACCACAACTAAACCCGTATCAGGGTGAAAGCCAGGGTCTTCCACCACTACCGGTTCCACCCCTGCCTGCTCTGCCAGCTCCCAGTACTTATATCCTTCCTCCAGCAGCCGGGCCCGCAATAGCATTCTTTTAGCTTCGGGCTGTTGTAGAGCCGCTTTAACGCGGGGGTCAATGCCTTTCGCTTTTACTTCATCATCGGTCAGACGAACCAGTACCTGGTCAGGAAACTCCCCCAGATTGAAGGCCAGCTGGGCCAGTTCCTGTTGCGCCTGTTTGTCCTCTGTTATCATGAACTTTCACCTCGCCCTTAGTATGAGAAGGGGAGGCAGAAATTAATCCCTGCAGCTTGCGCAGAGCCCGTAAAATTTCTTCCACTTCGGCAGGTGTCAGCTGACTGAGCAAGGCAGACCAGTAGTCGGTTTTGATGGCCTGGATAGTCTCCCCCAGAGCCATGGTTTTTTCCGCCAGGCTGATCCTGACGGTGCGCCGGTCCTGCTCCCCTCTGCGCTTGACAACCAGTTCCTGTTTTTCCAGGCGATCTACCAGATCGGAAACAGTGCTTTTAGCCAATCCCAGCTGCTGGCATAATTCCGAAAGGGTCTGTTCCGGCTGCTGGTAGAGGACCCGCAACAATAGTAACTGAGGAACAGTCAAACCCAGGTCTTTAATATGGTTGGAGACAAATTTGCGAAAATGCCCGATAATGCTTTTCAGGAGCAAGTTAATTTCCTCTGCCTGTACTGTTCGCTTTTCTTTACTCACTGATTATCACCTGTTCCTTGCCGGCAGGGGTTTGCCCCTTTTTCAGCCAGAAGGCAAAAAACAGGGCAACACAGCTGATAACAGCCGTCAGTGCCAGTGTATCATTGATAGCTGTAATCAAGGCTTCCTTCTGTACCGAGCCGTAGAGCCAGTATAGATACAGTTCCTGGCCATTAAATTCCGTCACCCGGGCAGCCAGTTCACTGTAATGCAGAGCCTGTCTTCTCTGCATAAATGTGGTGAGAATAGTGATTCCCAGTGAGCCTGCCACCTGGCGCACCACGTTGGAGAGAGCGGAAGCCCGGGCCACCAGCGGCAAAGGTACCGCGTTCATGCCCGCCGTAGAAGCCGGCATCATGGCCAGACCCAGTCCCAGGCCCCGCAGGACCAGCAACCAGGTAATGGTGGTTTGCGGTGTCTCCATCGATAAGTGAGCCAGTTCGTAGGTTGCCAGAGCCAGGATGGCCAGGCCTGGTATCACTACTGGTTTTGGTCCAAGGCGGTCCAGGAGTTTACCGCCAATGGGCATCATCAGCCCGGTAGCCACTGCCGACGGAAACATGATAATCCCGGTCTGCATTGCCGTATATCCCCGCAAATTTTGCAAAAATAGTGGCAGTAGAAAAATCCCGCCAAACAAAGCGATATTAGTGATGCTTGCTATCACAATACTCAAGGTAAAAGGCCCTATTTTTAATACCCGCAAGTCCAGCAAAGGGTCACTGTGGGTTAATTCATTAACCGTAAAGAGCAGGAGGAAAAATCCGCCGAAAATCAGTAAAAAGATGTTTTTAATATCATTCCAGTCAATAGAAGCCCCCTCACCCAGAACATAGAGAATAGACACCAAACCCACAGAAGCAAAGAGTACGCCCAGGTAATCAAACTTGCCCACCGGGCGGCGCGGTATCTCCGGTAAGAGGATAAACGAAAAAATCACGGCCACAATCCCGACGGGGATATTGATGGTGAAAATCAGGCGCCAGTCCAGATGCTCGACAATATAGCCGCTCAACGTTGGGCCAATAGCCGGTGCCGCCATGGCGGCAATTCCCCAGATCCCCAGCGCCAACCCCCGCTCCTGCTGGGGAATAACCTGATAGAGGATGCTCATACTGACAGGCATGATCATGCCTCCACCCAGAGCCTGAATAACCCGGGCCACTACCATGGAAGGGTTGCTCCAGGCCAGGCCACAAAAAGCTGAACCCAGAGTAAAGGCTATCAGGGCCCAAATATATACTTTTTTGCTGCCAAACCTATCGCTTAAATATCCGGTCAGGGGAATAATGGCCCCCATGGTCAGCATATAAGCCGTAAGTACCCATTGAATTTGCTCTGTCCCTACGCCAAACACGGCCATCATCTTGGGAATGGCTATATTGACAATGCTGGTATCCAGGATAGCCATAAATGTTCCCAGCACCAGCACCGCCAGAACCAGCCACTTTCTGCTGTTATCAATCCTTCTTCCTGTCACCATTCATCACCTGACCCTGATTTTAACCACAGCACTGGTGCCAGGTATCAATTGTAAATTCTCCAGGTCAGTGAGCTGAATTTTTACCGGCACTTTCTGGGAAACTTTGGTGAAATTGCTGCTGGTCGTCTGGGGTAAAACCGAAAAGGTAGCAGTAGTAGCCTGTCCGATTTCCTGCACCCGTCCGTTGAAAGTCCGCCCGGGGTAAAGGTCGAGAGTAACTTCCACCAGTTGTCCAGGTTTAATCCTGCTTATCTTCGTCTCCTCTATATTAGCCGACACATAGAGTTTATGGGGGTCAACCAGCCAGAAGACAGCCTGTCCTGGTGTTGCCACTTCTCCCTCTGTTCCCTGCTTCCTGATAATAATGCCATCCACCGGTGCGCGCAGCAATGTCTGTTCCGCACTGCTGTCCGGGAGGTTATTCAGTTCCTGCCGGGCCAGCACTTCTCCTTTTACCACTTTCTGGCCCTCGGCAGCCCTAACTTCCGCCAGTTTGGCCACAAGCAGCGGGTATACCTTAACTATGTCTCCGGCTATGCGGGCATCTTCCGTACTGACAAAGTAGGTATTTTCATACCAGTAATAACCGCTGACCCCGGCCAGGACTACAACCATCATCAGAAAAATACTCACCAGCAGTGTTTTTCTATTGGCAGCCATATTCCCACCCCTTAAAATTAGTTCTGACACGAACTATTTTCCGAAAACAAACCGGCACATACTGTGCCGGTTGTCGATACCTATTCTATTTTACCTGCAACTTTGAGGCGGTTGAGGGCTCGCTTCAAGGCAACCTCAGCCCGCACCATGTCAATGTCAGCTGAGCGTTCAGCCAGACGGCGTTCGGCCCGCTCTTTAGCTGCCAGCGCCCGCTGCACATCGATTTCTTCCGGACGTTCTGCTGCTTCAGCCAGCACCACCGCCCGGTTATCTTTTACCTCCAGGAAGCCGCCACTGATGGCCAGTTTCTGCTCCTGACCACCAGCAGTGTACTTGAGGACACCGATCTGCAAGCTGGTGATCAGGGGAGCGTGGTTGGCCAGAATGCCCAGGTAACCCTCGGCCGCCGGCGCTACCACCATCTCCACTTCCTCGGAAACCACCTTGCGGTCAGGAGTAACCACTTCCAGTTTAATGGTATTCTCGGCCATTTTCCGTCACATCCTTACAGGGTTTTGGCCTTTTCCACGGCTTCTTCAATGGTCCCGACCATATAGAAGGCTGCTTCCGGCAGGTCATCGTGTTTACCTTCAATGATTTCCTTGAAGCCACGGATGGTTTCTTTCAAAGGCACATATTTACCAGGAGTACCGGTGAAGGCTTCAGCCACGAAGAAGGGCTGGGACAGGAAACGTTGAATCTTCCGGGCCCGGGCTACGGTCAGCTTGTCTTCTTCGGACAGTTCGTCCATACCCAGAATAGCGATGATGTCCTGCAGTTCCTTATAACGCTGCAGCACTTTCTGCACACCCCGGGCTACCTGATAATGCTCCTGACCTACGATATTGGGGTCCAGAATCCGGGACGTGGAATCCAGCGGGTCCACAGCCGGATAAATCCCCAGCTCGGCAATGGAACGGGACAAAACGGTGGTCGCGTCCAGGTGAGCGAAGGTTGTGGCCGGAGCAGGGTCAGTCAGGTCGTCCGCCGGCACGTAGATAGCCTGGACGGAGGTGATAGACCCTTTAGTGGTAGAGGTAATCCGTTCCTGCAGAGCACCCATTTCGGTAGCCAGAGTGGGCTGGTAACCCACGGCAGACGGCATCCGGCCTAAGAGAGCGGACACCTCGGAACCGGCCTGGGTGAAACGGAAGATGTTATCGATAAACAGCAACACGTCCTTGCCTTCTTCGTCCCGGAAATATTCAGCCATGGTCAAACCGGTCAGACCTACCCGCAGACGGGCGCCCGGCGGCTCGTTCATCTGACCGAACACCATCACCGTCTTGTCGATAACGCCGGATTCCATCATTTCATGGTAGAGGTCGTTCCCTTCCCGGGTCCGCTCACCTACACCGGCGAAAACGGAGATACCACCGTGTTGCTTGGCGATGTTGTTAATCAATTCCATGATCAAAACGGTCTTACCAACACCGGCACCGCCAAAGAGACCGATCTTACCACCCTTCAGGTAGGGGGCCAGCAGGTCAACGACCTTGATCCCGGTCTCCAGCACTTCCGCCTTGGTGGACTGCTGGGTAAAGGTCGGAGCCGGACGGTGAATGGGATAGTATTTATCGGATTTAACGGGCTCCTTGCCGTCAACCACCTTACCCAGAACATTGAAGAGCCGGCCCTGGGTAACAGGACCTACCGGCACACTGATAGGAGCGCCGGTATCGATGGCCTTCATGCCCCGAACCAGACCGTCGGTGGAAGACATGGCAACACAGCGAGCCACATTGTTCCCCAGGTGCTGGGCAACTTCCAGGGTCAAATCAATATCATAAGCAGTGGGCTTATCCTGGTCGGCACTGCGAATGATAACAGCATTATAAATAGCAGGCAACTTGCCAGGCTCGAATTCCACGTCAACGACGGGACCGATAACCTGCTTGACTTTACCGACGTTCATTCAGCCATTTCCCTCCTTGCGTTTATTCCAGAGCGGCAGCGCCACCCACGATTTCGGAAATCTCCTTGGTAATGGCGGCCTGCCGGGCCCGGTTGTAGTTCAAGGTTAACTTGGCGATCATTTCCTTGGCGTTGTCGGTTGCTGAACCCATAGCAGTCATCCGGGCACCATGTTCTGAAGCCTTGGCCTCCAGCATGGCCCTGAACATGGTGGTATTGAGATACTTGGGCAACAAGGCCGACAGCACGGTTTCCGCATTGGGCTCGTAAATATAGTCGACTTTGGCTCCTTCTTCCGCCGGGGCCTCCACAGGCAAGAGCTTGATGGTTTTCGGTCTCTGGGTCAGAGCGGAGAAAAACTCAGTATAGACGACATAAACTTCATCAAATTCCCCTTTAAGATATAAGTCCACAATGGTCTCCGCAATCAGCTTGGCATCCTGATAGCGAGCCTCTTCCCCCAGACCGGTAAACTCTGCAATGATGGGCACACCAATACGGCGGAAAAAGTCGCGGCCCTTGCGGCCTACGCAAATCAGACTGACATCATTGAAAGCACTGATTTCACTCCGCACTTTCCGGATGATATTGGCATTATATCCACCACACAGACCGCGGTCAGCGGTAACCACCACAAAAGCCACTTTCTTTACTTCCCGTTTTACCATCAGGGGATGGGTGGAGTCCAGAGCCGCGCCGGCCAACCGGCTCAAGGTGCCAGCCAGTTCCCTGGCATAAGGCCGGGCCTGAAACACTTTATCCTGGGCCTTGCGCAGCTTGGCTGCCGCCACCATCTTCATGGCCTTGGTGATCTGTTCTGTGTTCTTGATACTCTTGATGCGTCGTTTAATATCCCGCATGCTGGGCATTCCTGCTGTTCACCACCTTTTTCGTCCCATTCAGACCGGGACAGCTTAGAACATCTTCTTGAACTCGACAATGGCGGCTTTCAGTTTTTCTCTAATCTCATCAGTCAGAGTCTTTTGTTCGCGAATGGCCTCAACGATGTCCGCCTTCTGACTGTGCATGAACTTCAGGAATTCTTCTTCGAACTTCAGGACCCGGGAAGTTTCCACATCATCCAGGTAGCCATTGACGGCAGCGAAGATGGACATAACCTGGTCTTCAACGGCCATGGGCTTATACTGAGGCTGTTTCAACAGTTCAACCAGTTTTTCACCCCGCAGCAGCCGGGCCTGGGTGGCCTTATCCAGGTCAGAACCGAACTGAGCGAATGCAGCCAGCTCCCGGTACTGGGCCAGGTCCAGACGCAGAGTACCGGCAACCTGCTTCATCGCCTTGATCTGAGCGGCACCACCAACCCGTGATACAGAGAGACCGACGTTGATAGCCGGGCGGATACCAGCATAGAACAGGTCGGACTCCAGGAAGATCTGACCGTCAGTGATGGAAATAACGTTGGTCGGAATGTAGGCGGAAACGTCACCAGCCTGGGTTTCGATAATCGGCAGAGCGGTCAGGGAACCGCCACCCAGTTCATCATTCAATTTAGCAGCCCGCTCCAGCAAACGGGAATGCAGGTAGAAAACATCACCCGGATAAGCTTCCCGGCCGGGAGGACGGCGCAGCAAGAGGGACAATTCCCGGTAAGCCACAGCTTGCTTGGACAGGTCATCATAGACGATTAACACATGCTTGCCCTGCTCCATAAACTCTTCACCCATAGCGCAGCCGGCATAGGGAGCAATGTAGAGCATCGGTGCAGGTTCAGAAGCGGTAGCAGCCACAACGATGGTGTAATCCATAGCACCGTGATCTTCCAGTGTCTTGACCACGTTGGCTACAGTGGAAGCTTTTTGTCCAATAGCCACATATATACAGATTACATCGGTATTCTTCTGGTTAATAATAGTATCGATAGCAACAGCAGTTTTACCGGTCTGGCGGTCACCGATGATCAGCTCCCGCTGGCCCCGACCGATGGGGACCATACTATCAATAGCCTTCAAACCGGTTTGCAGAGGCTGATGCACTGATTTACGGGTAATAACACCAGGTGCTACCCGTTCAACTGGACGATAGCGGTCGGTGACAATGGGGCCTTTGCCATCGATCGGCTGACCCATAGCATTGACCACCCGACCAATCAAGGCTTCCCCTACCGGTACTTCAACGATACGACCGGTACGCTTAACGGTATCGCCTTCTTTAATACCAGTGTAAGGACCGAGAATAACGCAACCGATATTATCCTCTTCCAGGTTGAGGGCCATGCCGTAAATGCCGCCTGGGAATTCCAGTAGCTCACCGGCCATACATTCTTCCAGACCATAAACCCGGGCAATACCGTCACCTACCTGAATAACCGTTCCTACATCAGTAACGGCCACATCGGTGCGGTACTGTTCAATCCGTTGTTTAATAATGGAACTGATTTCTTCCGGACGGATAGACATTGTACTCGCTCACCCCTAACTCTTCAACTTATGCTTGCAAAAGAGCTTCCCGGAGGAGCTCCAGCCGCTTGGTTACACTGCCATCGATTACCTTGTCCCCAATGCGTACCACCAGACCACCAATCAGAGCCGGGTCCACCTTGGTGGTAATCCGTACCTGCTTGCCGGTCAATTTGACCAGGCGGGCTTCCAGGGCAGTGAGGTCGGACTGGGACAGCTCCCTGGCCGAGGTAACTTCCACATCCACCAGATTGCGGGCTTCATTGGCCCGTTTCACATACTCATTGTAAATTTCCTTGAGATAGGCTTCCCGCCGCTTGTCCAGTACCACCTTCAGGAAATCCAGGGTCAGGTCGGACACCCGGCCGCCGAAAACCTCATCAACGAGCTTCTTCTTTTCCGCCACAACCACCATCGGGTTGTCCAGGAAACGCTGCAATTCAGGATTCTCTTCCACCGTCTGTACTACCTGGGCCAGCTCCTGCTCCAGGCTGTCGATCAGCCCTTTTTCCAGAGCCAGGCTGAAAAAAGCGGCAGCATAGCGGCGGGCTACTGCCTTGTTTAGCATGGGAGATCCCCTACCTCATCGATGAATTCCTTGACCATTTTTTCATGGTCCTCGACGGTGATGGACTTGCCCACCACCTTGCCGGCCGCCAGCACCGCCAGGTTAGCCACTTCAGCCCGCAGCTGGGCAACAGCTTTGGCTTTTTCGCGAGCGATTTCTTCCTGGGCTGCTTTCAGGGCCTTATCGGCTTCAGCCCTGGCATTGCGCACCAGCTCTTCCCTCATTTCCTCGCCCATGCGCTCAGCCCGGGCGATGATTTCCTGGGATTCCTTCTTGGCCTGAGCCAGTTGTTCAGCATATTCCTGCTTAATCCGTTCGGCTTCGGCCCTTGCCTGCTCAGCCTGTTGCATGGATTCAGAAATGGTTTTCTTTCTTTCCTCCAGCATTTGCAACATCGGTTTATAGAGTAATTTATTTAAAATGGCTAAGAGGACAAAAAAGTTGATAAACGACCAGACAAAGGTCGAGAGATTAAATTCCATTAGCCAATTGCCTCCTTTCAGTGAGGGTCAAGGTACCATTGCAGGCGGAAGGAGGTTAGACCTCCCCCGCCTGCTGAATGTTCTCGCCTTACATTTTGCCAGTAACCAGCATTAGTGCTACTACCAGACCATAGATGGTCAGAGTTTCCATAAATGCCAAGGCGATGAACAACAGGGTCCGGACAGTGCCGGTGACTTCAGGCTGACGAGCGATGGATTCAAAAGCTTTGCCAGCAGCGATACCTTGACCAATACCAGCGCCAACAGCTGCAATACCAACAGCCAGACCAGCGCCGATAGCAATCAGACCTGCTACCATTCCGTTTCCCCCCTTTCCAAGGTGGCTACAAGTTGTATGGAATTATGATTAAGGGATCAGTACGCCGGGTTAGTTCGGTTGTTTATAGGCTTCGTCTGGCTGCGTTGCCACCAGCTCCGAGGTCCTCGACGCACTTCCAGTACGCCTCCGGCCTCTCCGCTGTTGGCACCTTGCCATACTCGCTTCTAAACAGCCTCATTGGTTTATAGGCTTAGGATTACTGCCCAAAGTTCGAACCTCGAACTTCGTTAGTGGTGCTTCTCGGTAGCACCACCGATGTAGCTGGCAGCCAGCAGGGTAAAGACGAAAGCCTGGATAGCCCCTGTCAAAACCCCTAAAAGCTGCATCGGCACGGGAACAATGGCGGGAGCCAAAGCCAGCAAAGTACCTACTACCAGCTCGTGCCCGAAAATATTCCCGTAAAGACGCATGGCCAGCGAGACCGGGCGGACGATTTCTTCGACAATATTCAGTGGCAGCATAAAGGCCATGGGCTGAACAAAATGTTTGAAATAACCGATTCCATGGGTCATCATCCCGAAAATATGGGTAGAAAAGAAAACAATGATTGCCAGAGCCGCCGTGGTACTCAAGGTAGCTGTCGGCGGAATATAGGGCCCTTCATGGCCGGACAGCGGCAACAGCCCCACATAGTTCGAGGTTAGGATAAACAGGAAGAATGTGCACAGGAGCGGAAAATAGCGTTTTACCCGTTCCGGGCCCAGCATGCCCTCAAAGAAGTTGTACAACCCTTCTACAAACAGCTCCAGCACATTCTGCAGACCTGATGGTTGTTTTTGCATGTTCCTGGTCCCTAACCAGCTGATCAGGCCCAGTAACGCAATAACTCCCCAGGCTGTTACTGTGTACTTGGTTACTTCCAGGGGGCCGATGTGAAAAAGAGCTTCAGCACTACCGAACATCCTCATCCACCTCCTTTTTCCTGATATTTCTTACCTCTCTAAAATTGAAAAAGAGCAAAGGCTTTAGAGCTGCCAGCCCCAGCAAAAAGGCTATCCCAGCCTTGCGACCTCCTGCAGATATCACTCCATAGGTCACCGCTCCCAGGGCTAACCAGCGGAGGGTGTAGGAGAGAAAAACATAAATCTTTACCCGGCCTGCCCCTTTTAAATTCAGGGCCCGGCCTAATGACCACTGCAGAGCCAGCAAATTGAGCCAGCCAGCAAGAAAGCCAAAAAAGAAGCCCAATGCTGCCAACCGCTCTCCGCCTGCAAGTAAGATGACAGCTATCAGGCCTAACAGCAATCCTAAATTGCGTTTACCTTTGCTGTGATAAAGATCGGTTAGCACGGGGATCATTCATCCCCCTTCCGAACGGTGGTCATGGCATCATAGGCTGCTTTAAAACCAGCTGCTATCCCTACTAAGAGCATGACTACCGTCAACCAGGGCTCAGTATGGAGTTTCCTGTCCAGAAAGCGGCCCAGCCAGAAGCCTACCAGTACGCCTCCAGCTATAGTACCGCCCAGAGACATGATCACACCAAGGGCCTTCACATCCTGCCAATTGCCATTTTCAGCCATGCTTTTGCCTCCCGGACGGGTCGGCGCTCGACGAGGGTCCTTTTTTGACCCGATATTACCAAGCAATAATATTCTATGTAATTGCGAAAAATCCTTTTTCCAGACGAAGAAATTTTGGACTTTTTTTTATACAATTATACTGAATAGTCATATTTTGCAGGTTTTTGGTCGGAAAAACCGAAAATCCAGTCAATTGCTTGTTTAATTCGCCGGCATGCCTGCCCGTCACCGTATGGATTGACCGCCTGGGCCATGCGCTGGTACGCCTCCTGAACGGTAAGCAGTTCCTTCACATTGGCATACAACCGCTCCCGGTCAGTACCGACCAGCCGTACTGTCCCTGCCACCACCGCTTCCGGCCGTTCGGTGGTATCCCGCAGGACCAGCACCGGTTTGCCCAGACTGGGAGCTTCCTCCTGCAGCCCCCCGGAATCAGTCAGCACCAGGTAAGACCTGGCCATCAGGTTAATAAAGGGTTCATAATCCAGGGGCTCGACCAGATGAACCCGTTCCACCCCTCCTAATACTTCCTCCACCACCTGACGTACCGCAGGGTTTTTATGGACCGGGAAAACCACTTCCACATCGGAAAATTCCTCCACCAGCTGGCGCAGGGCCAGGTAAACCTGCCGCAAGGGCTCACCCCAGTTTTCTCGCCGGTGGGTAGTCACCAGCAGCACCCGGCGCTGATTGAAGGGGATAGCTGCCAGTTGCTCATCATGGAAGCGATAGTCCTCCTTTACCGTCTGCAGCAGGGCATCGATTACCGTGTTACCTGTAACAAAAATCCGTTCCGGCTGTATCCCTTCCCGCAGCAGGTTCTGTTCACTGGTGGCAGTGGGAGCAAAATGCCAGTCGGCAATGGCACCGGCCAGTCGCCGGTTCATCTCCTCCGGAAAGGGAGAGTATTTGTTCCCGGTGCGCAGGCCGGCCTCCACGTGCCCGACAGGAATTTGCTTATAAAAAGCCGCCAGAGCGGCCGCAAAGGTGGTGGTAGTATCCCCATGGACCAGCACCAGTTCAGGCTGAGCCTGGGCCAGCACCTCTTCCAGGCCTTTGATGGCCCGGGCGGTAATATCATAGAGAGTCTGCCCGGCCTGCATAATATTCAGGTCAAAGTCCGGCACAATCCCGAACAGCTCCAGTACCTGGTCCAGCATCTCCCGATGCTGGGCCGTTACCGCCACCAGGGGCTGTATCCCTTCCGCTTGGGCCAATTCCTTGACCAGAGGTGCCATCTTAATGGCCTCCGGCCTGGTCCCGAATATTAGCATTACCTTTTTCAAGCCTTCTCACTCCTATTTTTTGTGGAGATATCCTTTGCGCTGGAGTTTATCTATATGTTGCTCAACTTTGGCGGCAATATCCACGCCATAGGTATCTTCCAGCACATACATCATGGTGATGGCGGTCTGGGCCACATCCAGCAATTCCGAGGTCAGTCCATCCAGCACCTCGGCTTCCTGTTTCTCGATATTTTCCCCATTGAGGCCGCGAAACTTGCCGATATACTGGGCCAGTTCCCCCAGTTCCTCCGCCAGCTTGATCAAAGTGCTTTCCAGAGTTACCTTATCCAGTCCGCGCAAGCGGGGCAGGCGAATTTCCTTGAAATCTACCTGCTGGGACATAGTTTTTCCTCCTTCAGCCGGCACAGCTCCACTCCAGCTTCCACCAGCAATTCTCTGGCAAAGGGATCGGGATAATCCCCCAGAAAAACGATGCGGCGGATACCGGCATTGATCAGCATCTTGGCGCAGAGGACACAGGGTTGAGTGGTAGCATAAAGGGTAGCCCCTGCCAGTTCCACACCATGCAGGGCTCCCTGGATAATGGCATTTTGCTCGGCATGTACAGCCAGACAGAGTTCATGCCGTTCTCCGGAGGGGATTTGCAGCTGCTCCCGCCGGCAGCCCCCCCGGTCCAGGCAGTGGCGCAGGCCCTGGGGAGCGCCATTGTAGCCGGTGGTTAAAATACGATTATCCCGGGCGATGACCGCCCCCACCTGCCGTCTGAGGCAGGTGGAGCGGCTGGCCACCGTCCGGGCTATTTCCATAAAATATTCATCCCAGGAGGGACGATTCATCTTCACTCCCCCCTACTTGGTGCCAAAGAGGCGGTCACCGGCATCACCCAGACCAGGGACGATGTAGCCGTGGTCATTCAGCTTTTCATCCACGGCAGCAGCATAAATGTCCACATCGGGATGAGCTTCCTGCACAGTTCTAATCCCTTCCGGAGCGGCGATCAGGCACATCAGTTTGATGTTCTTCGCCCCTTTTTCCTTCAGGAATGTAATGGCTGCAGCAGCGGAACCTCCTGTGGCCAGCATGGGATCAATCACAATCAGATCCCGTTCCGGCACATCAGTGGGCAGCTTGCAATAGTATTCCACCGGCTGCAAAGTTTCCGGATCCCGGTAGAGGCCAATATGTCCTACCTTGGCTGCCGGAATCAGTTTCAGAACACCGTTGACCATCCCCAGCCCGGCCCGCAAAATGGGGACTACTCCCAGCTTCTTGCCTGCCAGCACTCTGGTTTTGGCCGGGCCCACCGGGGTCTCCACTTCCGCTTCTTCCAGAGGTAAGTCCCGGGTTACTTCATAGGCCATCAACATGGCTACCTCTTCCACCAGTTCCCGGAACTCCTTGGAACCGGTCCGCTTGTCCCGGATATAGGTGAGCTTGTGCTGAATCAGGGGATGGTCAAACACATGCACTTTCGCCACAATCAATTCCTCCTCTATCCCTTATCCCAGTTCAGGGTACATGGGGTATTTGGCACACAGGGCATTGACCCGGGCCCGTCCTTCCGCCAGAGCCTGTTCATCACCCTTGCGGCTGAGCACCAGATAAATGATTTCCGCTATTTCCCGCATGTCCTCTTCCTTGAAGCCCCGGCTGGTAGCCGCTGGCGTACCGATGCGGATACCGCTGGTAACAAAGGGACTGGCCGGATCGAAGGGGATGGCATTTTTATTTACGGTTATGCCTACTTCATCCAGCAGGTGCTCCGCTTCCTTGCCGGTCAGGTCAAAATTGCGTACATCCACCAGCATCAGGTGATTATCCGTACCCCCTGAGACCAGGCGGAAGCCTTTGGCCATCAGAGCTTCCGCCAGCACTCTGGCATTTTTGATAATCTGTTCCTGATAGGTTTTGAATTCGGGCTGCAAGGCCTCACCCAGTGCCACCGCCTTGGCGGCAATGACATGCATCAGCGGTCCACCCTGCATACCGGGGAATACCGCTTTATCAATAGCCTGGGCGAAGCGAGCCTGACAGAGAATCAGGCCACCTCTTGGTCCCCGCAGTGTCTTGTGGGTGGTAGTTGTCACCACATGGGCATGGGGCACCGGACTGGGATGCAGACCTGCCGCCACCAGGCCGGCTATGTGGGCCATGTCCACCATCAGCAGCGCGCCCACTTCATCGGCGATTTCCCGCAACTGAACGAAGTCGATTACCCGCGGATAGGCACTGGCCCCGGCCACTATCAGTTTGGGCTTGTGTTCAAAAGCCAGGGCAAACACTTTCTCGTAATTGATTTTTTCGGTATCGGGTTCCACCCCGTAAGCAACGAAATTATACAGCTTACCGGAAGCATTGACCGGGCTGCCATGGGTCAGGTGCCCACCATGAGCCAGGTTCATGCCCAGCACCGTATCCCCCGGTTCCAGCAAGGCAAAATAAGCAGCCATATTGGCCTGGGCGCCGGAATGGGGCTGAACATTGACATGTTCAGCACCAAAAAGCTGCTTGGCCCGCTCAATGGCCAGTTTTTCCACAATATCTACATATTCACAACCGCCATAGTAGCGTTTGTCCGGATAGCCTTCCGCGTATTTGTTGGTCAGTACCGAACCCTGGGCCTCTAAAACCGCCGGGCTGACGAAGTTTTCCGAAGCGATTAGCTCAATCTTGCTCCTTTGCCGGTTTAATTCCAGTTCAATGGCACGAAAAACCTCAGGATCCTGTTGTGGCAAAAACTTCCTCATCACCTTTCCCCCTTACCTGTCTGCCTTATTTGCTGTGTTTTTGTTCCAGTTGCCTGATCTTGTCCACCCGGCGCTGATGCCTGCCTCCGGCAAAGGAACCTTCCAGCCAGGTTTTGACGATCTCCCGGGCCAGTCCAAACCCGATGACCCTTTCCCCCATGCAGAGGATATTGGCATCATTGTGCTCCCGGGTGGCCCGGGCTGAAAAAGTATCATGACAGAGGGCAGCCCGTACCCCTGGAATTTTGTTGGCGGCAATGCTGATGCCGATGCCGGTACCGCAGATGAGAATGCCCCTGGGGTATTCACCCCGGGCCACTGCCTCCCCTACAGCCTCAGCAATATCAGGATAATCCACCGATTCCGGAGAATGACAGCCAAAGTCCTGATATTCCAGGCCCAACTCTTCCAGCAGGCGCTTGATTTCCTCCTTTAAAAAAAAGCCGCCATGGTCACTGCCGATTGCGATTTTCATCAGACCACCTCCAATAATTCTACATTAAACGCCTTTTTCCTGCTCCAGAATCCTTTTTAGCAGCTCTTCAATTTCCCCGGCCACCTGCCGATACTCTTCCACCGTACCGCCAAAGGGGTCGAGAACATCCCGATCTTCCCCCCGGGCATGATACCAGAGGGTGTGGACTTTATGGGCAAACTGGGGCCAGCGTTCGATGATTAAATCCCGATGGCCCCTGGTCATGGTCAGCACCAGATCCGCTTCCGCCACCATTTCCGCCGTTAAACTGCGGGAGCGGTGTTCAGATAGATCCAGACCCTTTTCCGCCATCACTTTCTGAGCTTCCGGACTGGCCGGGCTTTCCCCCCAGGCCGCCAGGCCAGCGGAGAGGAATTCCGCCTCTATTCCCGCCTCCTGCCAGAGGGCGCGAGCCAGCGCCTCAGCCATTGGACTGCGACAGGTATTGCCTGTACAGACGAAGAGAATTTTACTCATACTGCTGCACCTCCACCCGGCGGCATTGTCCTCCTGCCGCTTTTTCCATCCTGTTCATCAGGGCCAGCCCCAGACCCTGCCGGGGCCAGGCCTCGGCCAGGATGCGCTTAACCCCGGCCTTGTCCATGGTGCGCAAAGCGCTATACAGCCTCTGGGCTGCCTTTTCCGGCTGGTTCAGAGGAGCCAGAACCAGGAATTGGCCGGGACAGCGACCAGCCAGATAGGCTGCCCCTTCCTCACTAAGGAGTAAACCCGTGTCGGGAGTGGCCTCCTGCAAGATGGTCTGCCAGATCAACTCCCGCTCCGGCCCGTCCAGCACTTCCAGAGGAGCTGCAGGAGCATAATGGCGGTACTTCATCCCCGGCGAACGAGGCCGTTCCTCTGCCCCCAGCAGGGCCGGATCCAGCAGGACCGGCCGTCCCAGCACCTCTTCCAGTTCCTCCCTGGTAATCCCTCCCGGGCGCAGGATCATGGGTTCCGGTCCTAACAGGTCTACTACCGTAGACTCCACCCCGACTCCCACCGGGCCCCCATCGAGAATGGCAGCAATCCTGCCCGCCAGATCCTCCCAGACATGCTCAGCACAGGTAGGGCTGGGGCGCCCGGAAAGATTGGCACTGGGGGCCGCCAGCGGCACCCCGGCCTGCCGGATCAACTCCAGCGCCAGGGGATGGGCCGGTTGTCTGATGGCCACCGTTTCCAGGCCAGCACAGACCAGTTCCGGCACTTCCGCCTTTTTGGGAAAGAGCAGGGTCAACGGCCCCGGCCAGAAGCGCTCCATCAGTTTTTCTGCCTCCGGAGGGATGTCTGCCGCCAGAGTCTCCACCTGGGCCCGCCCGGCAATATGTACGATCAGAGGGTTGTCCTGAGGCCGGCCTTTGGCCAGAAAGATACCGGCAACAGCCTCTTCCGACCAGGCATTGGCCCCCAGACCATAGACTGTTTCCGTAGGAAAGGCCACCAGCTGACCTTCCCGTAACAACCGGGCTGCCACAGAAATTTCTTCCGGTTTTAACCAAAGCGTATCCATGCACCTACCCCTCCCTTTTCGGTTTGCGGGCCAGTACAAACCGGTCCAGACCGGCATAATCCTTGACGATTTCCACTTCCCGCCAGCCCACCTCCCGACACAGAGCGGAAAGGGCTGCCCCCTGGCGGCAGTCGATCTCCATGCCCAGCCTGCCGCCAGGCTTGAGCGCCCGCCAGGCCTGGGGCAAAAGACGGCGGTACAAATCCAGGCCATCCTCGCCTCCATCCAGGGCCAGGCGCGGTTCAAACTGCACTTCCGGCTGCAATTGTCCCAGTTCCCCGCGGGGTATATAAGGCAGGTTGGCAGCAACCCAGTCCAGGCGCTCGGTCAGGGTGGCCTGCCACTGGCCCAGCAAATCCCCCTGCTGCCAGCTGCAGCGTATCGTTACCCGGTGACGGCAGGCATTGAGGCGGGCCACGGTCAGGGCTTCCCCGGAGTAGTCGGTAGCCCAGAGGCGGGCCCGGGGTAGTAAGACCGCCAGGCTGACAGCAATGGCACCGCTGCCTGTCCCCACATCGGCGATCCAGGGAGCAGGGTGGTC